>NZ_JBNQTI010000028.1:38332-65222 GCF_050325825.1 Kitasatospora sp. LaBMicrA B282 | reverse complement strand
GGGCCTCGGTCACCCCCCGCCAGCCCCTGGAGGGCCCGCGCCTCAGCGCCGTTGCCCCTGAGGAGCCGCGACGGGCCCCCGTATAAGGCCATCGATGTTATCGGGCCCTTAAACCATCTCCTCGGTGGCGACCGGGGTGCCGCTCGCGCCGGGGCTCGGGCTGGGCGAACCGCTGGGCGCCGGTGCGGCGGACGGCGAGGGGCTGGGCGCCGGGACCACCGGGGTCGGGCTGCCGCTGGGCACCGGCCCGGGCACCCCGCCCGGGGTCGGGGTCGGCACCGGCACGCCCACCGGCGGTTGGGCCGGCGGCGCCACCGGGGCGACCGGCTCGGTGACCGCGTACAGCTCGATCCCGTACAGCGAGTACCCGAAGGTGGTGGCCCGGCTGACCCCCTGCATCCGCAGGTAGCGCACGTCCGGCGCGTCGAACCGGAGCGTCTCGGTGCCGCCGTGCCCGTTGGCCACGTCGGCCACCGTGGTCCAGTTCTGCCCGTCGCTCGAGGTCTCCAGCCGGTAGGCGCTGGCGTAGGCGTCCTGCCAGTGCAGCACGGTCTCGCCCAGGTGGGTCGGCTGCGGCAGCTGCAGCTGCACCCAGGCGTCGTCCACCGGCGGCGAGGACCAGCGGGTGGCCGGGTTGCGGTCGTTCACCGCGGAGGCCGGGAACTTGGCACCCGCGCTGCCCGAGGCGCTCGCGGTGGCGCCGGGCGCCAGGTCCGGCCCGCCGGTCGGCGGCACCACGTGCACCTGCAGGGTCTGCTGGACCGCCACCGAGCCGGCGGTGAAGGTCACCGGCACCTGGTAGGTCCCGGACGGGGTGCCCGCGGCCGCCGCGACCTGCACCGGGGTGCTCACCCGGCCGCCGCGCGGCACGCTGACCGCGGTGCCCGCCTGCCCGGGCCCGGCGGCGGGCGAGACGGTGAGGCCCGCCACCCCGGCTGGGGCGGCCGCGGTGAGCTGCCCGGTGGCGCCGTCGGGGCGCAGCGCGTCCAGCACCGCCTGGGTCTGCGCGGGGGCCGGGGCGCCGGCGATCACGTCCAGCACCGGGTCGGCCACGGTGAGCCGGGCCACCGGGGTGTCCGCGTACCAGGGCACGATCTGGTTGACCACCGGTGCGTCACCGCCGGGCTGCCAGGTCAGGCGCAGCGCGTCGGTGGGCCGGCCGCCGGCCGGCAGCTCGTTGTAGCCGGGGTGCAGGGTGCCGAGGTCGGTCCAGCTGCCGTCCGGGTTGCGCACCGAGACGGTCGCCACGGCCTGCACGTTCGGGTCGGTGAGCACGGTCAGCCGGTCCAGCGGGCGGGTCGCGCCGAGCGTCACGGTGAGCGGGGCGTCGGTGGCGGTCGGCGGGGCGGCGGCCCGGTAGGCGGAGTCCGGGTCGCCGTCCAGCACCGCGGAGGGCGGCGAGCCGGGGGCGGCGGCCGGGCCGCCGGAGACGGTCACGCCGGCGCTGTCCGGCGCGGTGACACTGAAGTCGCGCACCGCGATCTCGGTCTGCTGGGCCTTGGTGGCCCGCAGCCGCACCGCCCGGACCAGCACGCCGGCGGGCAGCTGCGCGGTGACCGTCTTCTGTTGGTGCACGGTCATCAGCTGGTGCCAGATGCCGTCGGTGCCCTCGTACTCCAGCACCCCGTCCTGCAGGTAGTCGCCGGCCGCGGCGTCCGCGTCGCTGCCCGGGTCAGCGCCGCCGTCGCTGCCGCCCATCAGCACCGTCACCGAGGCGACCGGTCGCCCGTCGCCCAGCGTGATGCCCACCGAGTCGCCCACCTGCGGCGGGGTCGCGCTCCAGTAGAAGGTGTCCGGTGAGGAGTCGGTCATCAGTGCCGCCGGGTGGCCGCCGGCGCTGCCCAGTGTGGTGGTCGGGGCGGCCGCGCCGGCGCCGACCCCGGACCAGCTGTCGGCCGCCTGGGTGGCCCGGTCCAGGAACGGGTCGAGCACCCCGGCGCCGACCGTCACCGGGCCCTGCGCGGCCAGCTGGGTGCGCAGGGTGCGCAGCTGCACCCGGGCGTTCCAGGCGCCGGCGCCGTCGCCGCGGTGCTGGGCCAGCAGCATGTCCAGCGCGGCCTGGCCGGCCTTGCCGTAGAGGCCGACCCGGGTCAGCCAGGGGCCGGTCTCCAGGGCGAGGGTGCTGCCGGTGGTGCTGCCCGAGCCGGTGGTGCTGCCCGAGCCGGTGGGCAGCGCGCCCGGGGCGCCGGCCATGGCGGTGAAGGCGGCCCGCAGCGGGTCGGCGGCCTGCTGGAGCTTGGTGAGGTCCGGGGCGCCGCCGCCGGTCGGCTGCAGCGCCGCCCAGAAGGCGTCCAGCAGCGGGGTCAGGTAGCCGGACTCCTGGCCGGAGAGCGGGGAGGAGGAGCTGTTGCCGGCCAGGGCGGTGAGCGCCGCCAGCGGCTGGCCGCCGTCGCCGGCCGCGTTGGGCGCCGTCTCCGCGGCCAGCGCGCGCAGCGCGTACTGCCAGGCCGCGTCGGACTGGTAGCCGGTCGGGTTCCAGGCGAAGTCGCCGGCGGTGGCCAGCGGGATCTGCGAGGCGGTGGCCTGCTGCATGGCGGAGGTCAGCAGCACCGCCGAGCGGCTCGCCACCTCCGGGTCGCGGCCGGTGTAGGGGCCGAGGAAGAGCCGGTCCGGGCTGGAGTCGTTGACCGGGTAGTTGTCCATGGTGACCAGCGGGTGGTCGAAGAGCACCCCGGTGTCGGCGGTCTGACCCGCGGTGATCTTCGACGGGATCACCCCGACCCCGCTCCAGACGATCTGCACCGTGCGGGGCAGCGCGGCGGCCAGCGCGGTGCGGTACGGGCTGGCGCCCTGCTGGTGGTCCTCGGTGGGCACCACCGAGAGCGGGGCCAGCCCCGGGTCGGCGTCGATCAGCCGCTGCTGCACCGCGGCGGCCAGCCGGGCCTGGGCCTTGGCGGCGGCGGTCGGGCCGGTGCCGAACTCCGCCCGGTCCGCCGAGCAGTGCCACTCGTCGTAGCTGATGTCGTCGAACTGCAGCTGGAAGGCGCCGAAGCCGAGCCGGCGCAGCGCCGTGAGCTTGGTCAGCAGCGCGTTCAGGTCCTTGCCGGAGCTGAAGCAGAAGCTCTGCCCCGGCGAGACGGCGTAGCCGAGGGTGACGTGGTCGGTGCGGGCCCGGTCGGCCAGCGCCTTCAGGTCGGCGGCCTGGTCCTGCGGGTAGGGCTCGCGCCACTGGCCCTGGCGGTAGGGGTCGTCGCCGGGGGCGTAGAGGTAGAAGTTCTGCTTGGTCCGGCCCAGGAAGTCGATCAGGTCGAGCCGCTGGGCGGTGGTCCACGGGGTGCCGAAGAAGGACTCGGCGGTGCCGCGCACCTGTGCGCCGGTGGGCCAGTCCCGGATGGTCAGGCCGGGGAAGCCGTAGCCGCCCGAGCCCTGCTGCCCCTGCCCGGCGGGGACGGTGGTGAGCAACTGGCGCAGGCTCTGCGCGGCGTAGAAGGTGCCGGTGGCGTCCGCCCCGGAGAGCACCACCGCGCCGTAGCTGCCGCCGCCGGCCGCGGGCAGCTGGCCGGCCGCCAGCACGTAGCCGCCGCTCGGCAGGCCGTCCGGGTCGCCCGCGCCCAGCGCCTGCAGCACCTGGGCGGCGGCCGGGTCGGGCTGCTCGGCGGGACCGCCGACGTAGACCGCCAGCGAGCCGGCGACCGGTGCCGGCGCGGGCGCGCCGGGGACCAGCGAGGAGGGGACCACCGCGCTGGTCGCGCCGGCCTGGTTGAGCACCTCGCGCACTGCCGCCACCGCGCCCGGGTCGGCCTGCGCGCCGGGGACCAGGGTCACCGCGGCCGGCACGGTCACCGGCTTGCCGCCCGGCGTCAGCTGCTGCGGCCGCGGGAAGACCTGGGGGCTGGTCAGACTGCCGAGCGGGGAGCGCACCGGGGCACCGGTGGTGTAGGCGGCCACCGGGCCGGTGCCGCCGGCCGCCGCGGCCGGCACCGAGACGGCCAGGCCGCCGATCACCGCGGCGGCGGACAAGGTGGCGGCCACCCGCAGCGCAGCCCGACGGTGGGTCAGCGCCTCGGGGTGCACGGAGCCGGTGCCGGTGACGGTCCGTCCGCTGGGGACGCGCTCGGCGAGCAGTGGAGCGGTGCCCTTGAGGTCGGCGATCAGCCGGTCCGCGGCGCGCGGGGCGAGGCGGCGGGCGGTGCGGGCGGTGGCCCGGCGGGTGACGTGGACCGCCGGGTGGTGCAGCACCTCGCGTAGCGCCGGGCTGGCTGCGAGCTGCCGGCGCAGCCGTTGACCTGCGACGACGGAGACACGGGTCTGCACAGGGGGCCTCCTCGCGGCCGGGGGACGGGCGGCCGGACGGGGTGATCTACGGGCGTGCGACGACTGTTTCCCGGCCCCCCAGCCGAACCACCAGACCTCGCGGAGGCCCAGCCCACCAGGTGGCTGTGGGCACTGTCAACGTGAACCGGTCCGATGACCGTTCCATCCCATTTCGTCCCGCTGTCGACGGTCCCGTCCTGCTGGCGCCCGGCGATCCGTCACGCACCCGTCCGCGGCGCGCCGTTACGGATGCCACGGGGGCGCGACGGGTAGGAGTGGAGCTGACGCACGCTCCGCCGTCCCACCCGTACCGCCGGCACCACCCAGGTCCCCGTCCGTTGCTCCCGAGTCCGCCTCCAGGAGGCCGTGTTGGCCGCTTACCTCGACCGCTCCGACACCCAGGCCGACGAGTCGTCGGCCGCCGCGTCCGCCGCCGGCGCGGAGGACCTGCCCGGCCCCGCGCTGGTCGCGCTGGCCCACGCGCACGGCGTGGACAGCAGCTACGACCCCGGCGAGGGCGAGCCGGTCCGGGTCGGCGCTGCCACCCTGATCGCCGTGCTGGCCGCGCTCGGGGTGGACGCGAGCAGCCCGCAGGCCGTCGAGCTGGCCCTGGCCGAGCAGCGTGCCGCGGCCGCCGCCCGGCTGCTGCCGCACTGCCTGGTGGTCCGGGTCGGGCGGCGCACCGCGCTCGACGTGCCGGCCGCCGCCCGGCTGAGCATCGCGCTGGAGGAGGGCGGCCGTTGGGACCTGCCCGCCGGCCGTTCGCACTGGCTGCCCGCCGACCTGCCGCTCGGCCGGCACACCCTGCACCTGGCGCTGGCCGACCGGGCCGAGCACGCCGCGCTGATCGTGGCACCCGCCCGGCTGCCCGCGCTGCCCGGGCGCGGCTGGGGCTTCCTGGCCCAGCTCTACTCGGTGCTCTCCGAGCGCTCCTGGGGCATGGGCGACCTGGGCGACCTGGCCGAGCTGGCGCAGTGGTCGGCCGGCGCGCTCGGCGCCGACTTCCTGCAGCTCAACCCGCTGCACGCGGGCCTGCCCGCGGTCCCCGGCGACCCCTCGCCCTACCGCCCCTCCTCGCGCCGCTTCGCCGATCCGGTGCACCTGCGGATCGAGGCGGTCCCCGAGTACGGCTACGCCGGCCCCGCCGCCCGCGCGGACCTGGCCGAACTGGCCCGGCGCGGCGACCGGCTGCGCGCCGAGGTGCTGGAGCACGACGGCCTGATCGACCGGGACGCGGTCTGGGCGGTCAAGCGCGAGGCGCTGCAGCTGCTGCACGCCGTGCCGCGCGGGCCCGGCCGGGAGGCCGCCTACCGGGCCTGGGCCCGGCGCGAGGGCGACTGGCTGGAGCAGTACGCCACCTGGTGCGCGCTGGCCGAGCGGCACGGCGCCGACTGGCACCACTGGCCGGCCGGGCTGCGCCACCCCGGCAGCCCCCAGGTGGCCGCCGCCCGCGCCGAGCTGGCCCCGGCGGTGGAGTTCCACCGCTGGCTCGCCTGGCTGCTGGACGAGCAGCTCGGCGCCGCCCAGCAGGCCGCCGAACGCGCCGGCATGGGCCTCGGGTTGGTGCACGACCTGGCGGTCGGCTGCCACCCCGACGGCGCCGACGCCTGGGTGCTGCAGGACCACCTGGCGACCGGCATCTCGATCGGCGCACCGCCGGACGCCTTCAACGCGCACGGCCAGGACTGGGGCCTGCCGCCGTGGCGCCCCGACCGGCTGGCCGAGGCCGGTTACGCCCCGTACGCCGAACTGCTGCGGGCCGCCGCCCGGCACGCCGGCGCGCTGCGGATCGACCACGTGATGGGCCTGTTCCGGCTCTGGTGGGTGCCCGCGGGCCGCCCGCCCACCGAGGGCGCCTACGTCCGCTACGACGCCGAGGCGATGCTCGGCGTGCTCGCGCTGGAGGCGCACCGGGCCGGCGCCGCGGTGATCGGCGAGGACCTGGGCACGGTGGAGCCCGGGGTGCGCGAGGAGCTGGCCGCGCGCGGGGTGCTGGGCACCTCGGTGCTCTGGTTCGAGCGGGACTGGACCGGCAAGGAGGGGGCCAAGGGCGCACCGCTGCCGCCGGCCCGCTGGCGCGCCGGCTGCCTGGCCACGCTGACCACCCACGACCTGCCCAGCACCGCCGCCCGGCTGAGCGGCGAGCACGTCCGGCTGCGCCACCAGCTGGGCCTGCTGTCCCGTCCGCTGGCCGTCGAGGAGGACGCCGCGGCGACCGAACTGGCGGACTGGAAGGCCGAGTTGGTCCGGCTCGGACTGCTCGCCGCGGACGCCGAGCCGGATCAGGCGGCGCTCTACCGGTTCCTGCTCGCCACCCCGGCCGAGCTGGTCGGGGTCTGGCTGCCGGACGCCGTCGGCGACCCGCGCCCGCAGAACCTGCCCGGCACTTGGGACCAGTACCCGAACTGGCGGCTGCCGGTCGCCGACGCCGCCGGCCGCCCGGTCACCCTGGAGCAGCTCGCGGCCTCGCCGGGCGCCGCCGAGCTGGGCGGGCTGCTGGCGGACCTGGGAACGCGGGGATCCGCCGCCGGACCCGGAAGGACGACCCCGCCGCGCGGGGTCCAATAAAGGGCGGGTACGTTGAAAAACGTGGACAAGAGGAACGCTATGCGCGCCGGTGCGGTCTCCGCGGCGGCCACGCTGATGATGCTGCTGTCGTCGCCCGCCTTCGCCGCGGGCCAGGACGGCAAGGAGCTGGCGAACGTGAGCACCGGGGAGGCGATCGGGCTGTACGTCGGCATTCCGGTCGCGCTCTTCGTGATCATCGCCGGCCTGGTGATGCTGGGCACCGCCGGCTCGGCCAAGAGCAAGGGCAAGTGAACCCCGGGGTCGGGGCGCCGTAGCACCCCGGCCCGCCCACTGCCCCGCCGCCTCCTCCGGAAGCGGCGGGGCAGTGCGCTGCTCGGGCACCGGTGGGCCCCGGCTCAGCCGCCCGCCGCGCCCAGCAGCCGCCCCGCCAGGTAGGTGATCGCCATCGCGAGCCCGCCGCCCAGCACGTTGCGCAGCACCGGGGGCCCGACCGGCGCCTCGCCCAGCCGCGCCCCCGCCCACCCGGTGAGCAGCAGCGCGGCCAGCACCGCGACCACGGTGACCGGCACCCGCCAGCCGGCCGGCGGCAGCACGATCGCCAGCAGCGGCAACAGCGCGCCGCAGGTGAAGGCGAGGAAGCTGGCCCAGGCCGCGTGCCAGGGGTTGACGATCTGCTCCGGGTCGATGCCCAGCTCCACCCGGGCGTGCGCGCTCAGCGCGTCCCGCGCGGTGAGCTGCTCGGCCACCTCACGGGCCAGCTCCGGGGTCAGTCCGCGCTCCTCCAGCAGCCCGGTCAGCTCCACCAGCTCGGCGGCCGGCTGCTCGGCCAGCTCGCGCTCCTCGAGGGCGAGCGCGGCCCGCTCCGAGTCCCGCTGGGCGCTCACCGAGACGTACTCGCCGCTGGCCATCGAGAGCGAGCCGGCCAGCAGCCCCGCCAGCCCCGCGGTGAGCAGGGTGTTCGCCGAACTGGTGGCCCCGGCCACCCCGACCACCAGACCGGCGGTCGACACGATCCCGTCGTTGGCCCCGAGCACCCCGGCCCGCAGCCAGTTCAGTCTGCTGCCGAGCGCGGCGCCCTGACTCCCGTCCACGCCTCAGTGTTGCCCGTCACCCCGCGACCAGGTGGCGCGCCACGCCCGGAGTGCCGAGCCGCCGCCCGTCCGGGAGCACCGCCAGCGCCTCGTAGCCGTCCAGGGCGGTCACCCAGTCCAGCGCGCGCAGCGGGCCCATCGCGAAGGCGGCGGTGGCGTAGGCGTCGGTGCGGGCCAGCCGGGGGCCGACCAGGGTGAGCGAGCGCAGCCCGTGGGCGGGGGCGCCGCTGGTCGGGTCCACGATGTGCGCGCCGCGCTCGGCGGTGCCCGAGGTGGCCACCGCGAAGCCGTCCGCCCCGGCACCCGCGCCCTCGTGCTGCGGCCGCAGCACCGCCACCAGCTGCCCGGCGCGGTCCGGGTCGGCCACCCCGACCCGCCACGGGCGACCGGGCGCGGCCTGTCCACGGGTCTGCACGTCGCCCCCGCCGGTCACGCTGTGGTGCCGGTAGCCGGCCGCCAGCAGCAGCTCGGAGGCGCGCTCGATCGCCCAGCCCTTGACCCAGCCGGACGGGTCCAGCCGCCCGCCGGGCCGGGCGGTGAAGAAGCCGCCGGTCTCCCGGGCCACCGCCGCGCAGTGCGCCAGCGCCTCGCGGACCAGCGGGTCGCACTGCTGCTCGGTCAGCTCGCCGCGGCCCAGCCGGCTGATCTCGCTGTGCGGCAGGTAGGTCGAGAAGAGCGCGTCCAGCCGGTGCAGTTCGGCCAGCGCCGGGGCGAGGACGGCGAGGTGCCCGGGCTCGGCGTCGCGCACGGCGAAGGAGAAGACGGTGCCCATCGCCGCCTCGGCGTGGCGCAGCATCAGCGGTCCCCGGCCATCAGTGCACGCCGGGCCATCGGTGCACCCCGGGTCATCAGTGCACGCCGGCCTGGTCGAGCGCGCTCTGCAGCGAGCGGGTGTAGCCGTCGCTGGTGTAGGTGGCGCCGGAGACCGCGTCGATCTGGGCGTTGCCCGCGGCGATCGCCTCCTGGTTGAGCTGGGGGAGCGCGTAGCTGTTGATCTCCTCGTCGCGGTTGGTGTCCGCGGGGTACTGCAGCACGTCGACCTTGGTGAGCTTGCCGCCGGTCAGGGTGATCCGCACCTGGACCGGGCCGTAGCGGGTGTCGATGGAGCTGCCGGTGACGGTGTGCGAGCCGGCGCTGCTGCCCCCGGTGCCGCTGCTCGCCGCGCCGCTCGGGCTGCCCGCGCCGCCCGTGTTGCCCGCGCCGCCCGCGCTGCCGGCGGCACCGCCGGCCGTGGGCTGGGCGGTCGACTGGTCGCCCCCCTGGTCGGCGGCGGCCGTGTTGCCGGTGTCGGAGGAGATCACCGGCAGGCTCTGCGCGGAGGCGCTGCCGTGCGGCTTGGCGGAGAGCAGCAGCACCACCCCGGCCGCGGTGGCGGCGGTGGTGATGACGGTTCGGCGCATCGGCGGGCTCCCTCGGGAACGGTGTGGGACGGGAAGTCTGGGGCGAGCCCGGGGTCAGAACCCGAAGGACTCGTGGTGGATCCGGTGCCGCGGCAGCCCCGCCGCGCGCAGCTCCGCCATCACCCCGGCAGTGAACGGCTGCGGCCCGCAGAGGTAGACCTCGTGCGCGGTCAGCTGCGGCACCAGCGCGGGCAGCCGGTGCGCCGCGAACACGTCGCCCAGCTCCTCGCGGGTCCCCACCATGAACTGCAGCCGGGCCCGGCGCCGCTTGGCCAGCTCCTCCAGCTCGGCGCGGAACAGCAGGTCGGCCTCGTCCCGGGCGCGGTAGAGCAGGGTCAGCTCGCCGGAGCGGGCCGGCAGCGTCTCGAAGAGCGCGCGGATCGGCGTGATCCCGACCCCGGCGGCGATCAGCAGCACCTTGCGGGCCCGGCGCCGGCGCGCGGTGAACGCCCCGTACGGTCCCTCGGCCCGCACCCGCACCCCGGGTCGCAGCTCCGCCACCGCCGCACTGTGCCCGCCCAGCTCCTTCACCGTGAAGCGCAGGAAGCGCGGGTGCGGCGGCGCGGACAGCGAGTACGGGTTGGCCGCCCAGCGCAGGCCCGGGGCCAGGAACTGCAGCCGGAAGAACTGGCCCGGCTCGCAGTGCAGTTCGTCCAGCCGCTCACCGGTCAGGAAGACCGAGACCACCCCGGGGCCCTCCGGACGCACCTCGGCGATCCGCAGCCGGTGCCGGCGGTCCGTCAGGAACGGCACCACCAGCCGGAACCAGCCCAGCACCGCGAAGGCGAGCAGGTAGAGCGCCCACCAGGCGTACAGTCCGACGCCCTCGGCCAGGTCGGCGCCGTTCACCAACTGGTGGGCGAAGGCCAGCGCGATCGCCAGGTAGGTCGCCAGGTGCAGGTAGTACCAGGCCTCGTAGCTCAGCCGGCGGCGGGCGGCCCGGGCCGAGACCACGCCGGTGCCGAGCAGCAGCAGGGTGCCCAGCGTTCCCTTGATCATCTCCGGGTAGTGGAAGACCAGCTGCACCTCCTCGGCCACCACCCCGCGGTGCGCGGTCAGCGCGTACCCCCAGGTGATGGTGAGCAGGTGCGCGGTGACCAGGCCCACCAGGTAGCGGCCGCCGAGCGCGTGCCAGCGGGCCAGTCGGTCGGCGCCCACCTCGCGCTCCAGCACCGGGATCCGGGCCATCAGCAGGAGCAGCACCGGCGCGCCGTAGCCCGCCAGCAGACCGGTGATCCGGCCCGCGCCGGTCAGCCACTGGTCGGCGCCGGTCACCGCGTAGGTGTCCCGCCACCAGAGCGCCAGCACGGCCAGCGCGCCCGCCGCGATCAGCGCCGGCACCAGGACCACCGGATCCAGCCGCACCTCCGAGTCGGCCGGCGCGGTGGCGGGCGCGGCCCGCCGGGAACGGCGGTGGGTGGCGGTGCTCACGATCGGCTCTCCTCCGGTGAAGACCGTGCAACCCTGTCACCGTAAGCTCTCAATTCGCTCTGAACCCGAACCGTCCCAGGCTTGGAATTCCGGCGTTCCCGCAGGTCAGCGCGGTCTGGCGGGCGGCAAGATCTCACGGCATTCTCATCGGCGGCACCCAGAATGGCTCTTCGCCGCCACGGCGGTCGCCACCGTCCCCCAGCCCCCGCCTCCCGCCCCTTCGCCGAACGCTCCGAACGGATCCCATGACCACACGCCGCATCCTGGTCGTCGACGACGAACCCGATCTGGTCGAGGTGCTCTGCGGTGCACTGCGCTACGAGGGCTGGCAGGCCCGCGGCGCCGCGACCGGCCGGCAGGCGGTGGCCGCGGCGCGGGACTGGGCGCCCGACGCCGTGGTGCTCGACATGATGCTGCCCGACCTCGACGGCCTGGCCGTCCTGGAGCGGATCCACGCCGAGCGCCCCGAGGTCCGGGTGCTCTTCCTGACCGCCCGGGACGCCGTCGAGGACCGGATCGCCGGCATCACCGCCGGCGGCGACGACTACGTGACCAAGCCGTTCAGCCTCGCCGAGGTGGTGGCCCGGCTGCACGGCCTGCTGCGCCGCGCCGAACCGGCCGCCCCGCCGCCCGAGGAGGCGCTGGTGCTGGGCGACCTGGTGCTGGTCGAGTCGGCCCGCGAGGTCAGCCGGGGCGGGGCGCCGGTCGAGCTCAGCCCCACCGAGTACGCGCTGCTGCTGCACCTGATGCGCCACCCGCGCCAGGTGCTGAGCAAGGCCCAACTGCTGGACGCCGTCTGGTCCTACGACTTCGGCGGCAAGGCCCACGTGGTGGAGCTGTACATCAGCTACCTGCGGAAGAAGATCGACGCCGGGCGGGCGCCGATGATCCACACCGTCCGCGGCGCGGGCTACCTGCTCAAGCCGGCCCCGTGAACCACCCCGCCGCCGCCCTCCCGATCGGCTGGCCGCGCACCCTGCGGGCCCGGCTGATCGCCGGTCTGAGCGCCCTGCTGCTGGTGATCCTCACCGCGGTCGGCCTGGTGGTCACCACCGCGCTGCACGACTACCTGCTGGCCCGGCTCGACCAGCAACTCTCCGACACCGGCGGCCGCTACGCCGCCAGCCTGGAGCACGGCCCGGGCGACGTCGCCGTCCGCGACACCCGCGCCCAGGCCCCCGGCACCTTCGGCGCCCGCCTGATGCACGGCACCGTCACCGCGGCCGGCGTCGTGGACGGCGACGCCGACGACCTCGCGGTGGCCGCCGGCACCCGCCCCGCCGACACCGACGACCTGGTCAAGCTCACCCCCGCCGACCAGCGCACCCTCGCCGCCCTCCTGGTGGCCGCGCCGCCGGCGACCGCCCCCGCCCGCACCGTCCGGCTCACCGGCCTCGGCGAGTACCGGGTGGTCGCCGTCGCCGGGGTGGACGGCGACGTCCTGGTCACCGGCCTGTCGCTGCACCAACTCGACGACACCGTGCACCAGGTGATCCTGCTGGAGGTCACCGTCTTCGCCGCCGCCGCGACCCTCGCCGGCCTGGTCGGCACCCTCTGGCTGCGCCTGGCCCTGCGCCCGCTCGACCGGATCGCCGCCACCGCCGAACGGGTCAGCGTGCTGCCCCTGGCCCGCGGCGAAGTGGTGCTCACCGAACGCGTCCCGCCCGCCGCCGCCGACCCGGCCACCGAGGCGGGCCGGGTCGGCCTGGCGCTCAACCGGATGCTCGGCCATGTCGCCGACGCCCTCGCCCAGCGCCACGCGGTGGAGGACCGGCTGCGCTCCTTCGCCGCCGACGCCGGCCACGAGCTGCGCACCCCGGTGGCCACCGTCCGGGGCCACGCCGAACTCGCGCTCCGCCACCCCGAGCCGATCGCCCCGCCGGTCCGCCACGCCCTGACCCGGATCGAGGCCGAGGCCACCCGGATGGGCGGCATCGTCGACGACCTGCTGCTGCTCGCCCGCCTCGACGCCGGCCGCCCGCTGGCCGCCGCCGAGGTCGACCTGACCCGCCTGGTCCTCGACTGCACCGACGACGCCCGCGCCGCCGCCCCCACCCACCACTGGCGCCTCGACCTGCCCCCCGACCCGGTCCTGCTCACCGGCGACGAGGACCGCCTGCGCCAGCTCGTCGCCAACCTGCTGGCCAACGCCCACCGCCACACCCCGCCCGGCAGCACGGTGACCCTGGTCCTGACCCCCCACCACCTCACCGTCACCGACGACGGCCCCGGCATCCCGCCGGACCTGGCCCCCCACGTCTTCGACCGCTTCACCCGCGGCGACCACTCCCGCTCGCGCGCGACCGGCACCACGGGGCTGGGCCTGGCGATCGCCCGAGCGATCGCCCGGGCGCACGGCGGGGAGCTGGCGCTGGGTCACCAGCAGGCGAGTGGTGCGGAGTTCGTGCTGACCCTGCCCTAACAGTCGGCAGCTGAACGCCGACGGCCCCCGACCGCGGATCCGCGGTCGGGGGCCGTCGGCGTCGGGCCGGGCGGCGGCTACCGTCAGCCGCGGTCCCCCGCAGCCCGGTCCACGGCCTGGGCCTTGAGCGCGCGCTCGATGCCGGCGCGGGACTCGACCACCAGGCGGGCCAGCGCCGGGGCCGGCTCGGCGGTCGCCAGCCAGCTGTCGGTGGCCGCCAGGGTGGCCTCCGAGACCTGGTAGCTCGGGTAGAGCCCGGTGATCAGCAGCTGGGCGATCTCGTGGCTGCGCGACTCCCAGATGCCCTTCAGCGCCTCGAAGTAGCGCGGCCCGTACGGCTTCAGCAGGTCGCGCTGGTCCGCGACGTTGAAGCCGTTGACGACCGCGTCCTGGACGTAGTTGGTCAGGGTGTCGGAGTCCACGACCGAGGCCCAGGCCTCGGCCTTGGCCGCCGCGCTCGGGCGGGCGGCCCGGCAGGTGGCGGCGTGCTCCTGGCCGGCGGCGGTGTTGTCGCGGGCCAGCTCGGCGTCGATGGCGGCCTCGTCGGCGCGGCCGGTGGCGACCAGGCGGGTCAGCAGGTCCCAGCGCAGGTCGGTGTCGACGGCCAGGCCGGCCAGCTCCTCGGTGCCGTCCAGCAGGCCGGCCAGCAGGGCCAGCTGCTGCTCCGAACGGGCCACCGCGGTCAGCGTCTTGGCCCAGGCGAGCTGGTGGTCGCCGCCGGGGGTGGCGGCGCGCAGCTGCGCCTCGGCGGCGGCGGCCCAGCGGACCAGGCCCTGCTCGCGCCAGGCCGGGTCGGCGTAGAGCTCCAGGGCGAGCTTGGCCTGGCGCTGGACCGTCTGCACCACGCCGATGTCGGTCTCGTCGGGCAGGCCGGCGATGGCCAGCTCCAGGTAGTCGCGGGCGGGGAGTTCGCCGTCCCGGGTCATGTCCCAGGCGGCGGACCAGACCAGCGCGCGCGGAAGCGGCTCGGTGAAGCCGCCCAGGTGGGCGGTGACGGTGGCCAGCGAGTCGGCGTCGAGGCGGAGCTTGGCGTAGGTCAGGTCGTCGTCGTTGAGCAGCACCACGGCGGGGCGCGGGCGGCCGACCAGCTGCGGCACGGCGGTGAGTTCGCCGTCCACGTCCAGCTCGATCCGGTCGGTGCGCAGCAGCGCGCCGTCGGTGAGCTGGTAGCAGCCGATGGCGATCCGGTGCGGGCGCAGCGCGGCGGTGCCCTTGGCACCCTCGGGCAGCGCCGGCGCCTCCTGGCGGACGGCGAAGGAGGTGATCACGCCGGCCTCGTCGACCGCGATCTCGGGGCGCAGCACGTTGATCCCGGCGGTCTGCAGCCAGGCCTTGGACCAGGCCTTGAGGTCGCGGCCGCTGGCCTCCTCCAGCGCGCTGAGCAGGTCGGCCAGCGTGGTGTTGCCCCAGGCGTGCCGCTTGAAGTAGGCCTGCACGCCCTGGAAGAAGGCGTCCTGGCCGACGTAGGCGACCAGCTGCTTGAGCACCGAGGCGCCCTTGGCGTAGGTGATGCCGTCGAAGTTGACCTGGACGTCCTCCAGGTCGTTGATCTCCGCCATGATCGGGTGGGTGGAGGGCAGCTGGTCCTGCCGGTAGGCCCAGGTCTTCATCATGTTGGCGAAGGTGGTCCAGCCGTTGGGCCACTTGGTGTCGCCCGGCTCGACCAGGGCGACCATCTCCGCGTAGGTGGCGAACGACTCGTTGAGCCAGAGGTCGTTCCACCACTCCATGGTGACCAGGTTGCCGAACCACATGTGGGCCAGCTCGTGCAGGATGGTGGTGGCGCGGGCCTCGTAGGAGGCGTCGGTCACCTTGGAGCGGAAGACGTACTGGTCGCGGAAGGTGACCGCGCCGGCGTTCTCCATCGCGCCGGCGTTGAACTCCGGGACGAAGAGCTGGTCGTACTTCTCGAACGGGTAGGCGAAGTCGAACTTCTCCTGGAAGTACCGGAAGCCCTGCTTGGTGACGGCGAAGATCTCCTCGGCGTCCAGGAACTCCTGGAGCGACGGGCGGCAGTAGATGCCCAGCGGCACCCGCTGCGCGCCGTCGGCGAACTCGTCGAAGACGCCGACGTAGGGGCCGGCGATGATCGCGGTGATGTAGCCGGAGATCCGCCCGGTGGGGGCGAAGGTCCAGCGCTGGGTGTCACCGTCGCCGACCGGCTCGGGGGTGGGGGAGTTGGAGACGACCACCCAGCCGCGCGGTGCGATGACGGAGAAGGCGAAGGTGGCCTTCAGGTCGGGCTGCTCGAAGGAGGCGAACACCCGGCGGGCGTCCGGCACCTCGAACTGGCTGTAGAGGTAGGTCTCGCCGTCCACCGGGTCGACGAACCGGTGCAGGCCCTCGCCGGTGTTGGTGTACGCGCAGTCGGCGACCACCCGCAGCTCGTTCTGCGCGGCCAGCCCGGTCAGCGCGATCCGGCTGTCCGCGAAGGCGGACAGCTCGACCGGCTCGCCGTTCAGCACGATCTCGTGCACGGCGGGGGCCACCAGGTCGATGAAGGTGGCCGCGCCGGGCTGCCTGGCGGTGAAGCGGACCAGGGTGGTGGACCGGAAGTTGCCGCCGTCGCGGGCCGAGCTCAGATCCAGCTCGATCTCGTACGCATCCACGTGGAGGAGCTCGGCCCGGGTGCGGGCCTCCTCCCGGGTCAAGTTGGTGCCAGGCACTCGCAGGACTCCTTCGTCAGGCTTGTTGGGCGCATCCTCCCACGTCGGCCTCGTTTTCCCGGAGTCGATTGACTGTTCGGGCCAAGGGTCGCAGGTGGGCGAACGACCGCTCGGGCCCGCCGTCAGTGCGACGGCGGGCCCGAGCGGCGGATGCGGCGCCCCCGCGGGGCGCGCCGGTCAGTTCTTCTTGGCGTACAGCACGGCGGCCGCGTCCGAGGTCGGCAGCGCCGGGACCTGCAGCACCTCGCCGCCGTCGTTCATCATCACCTCGGAGTCCTGCATGCTGATGAAGTCGTCGCTGCTGGCCTTGGTGCTGAAGGTCTCGTAGGTGGTCGGGGTGCCGTCGGCCGGGTTCAGCTTCAGCACCCGGGCGCCCTTCTCGAACCCGTCCATGGCGATGGCGCGCGGGGCGGGGTCCGAGGTCGAGATCCAGTCCACCAGGTGCAGGCCCATCTCGGCGCCGCCGTCCTGGGTCCACAGCGACTTGCCACTGGCCAGGTCGATCGCCTCGATCGCCGTCTTGTCGCTGTTCTGCACCTCGACGTAGAGGGTGTTGCCGATCACCAGGCTCTTGGCGGTCGGGTCGTTGAAGCCGGAGAGCTGCAGCCGGTCGGCGCCGGTGACCTTCAGCGGGATCTTCGCCATCGCGTTGCCGGAGGAGTCGATGCCGACGAAGTAGTCGTTGTCGTAGTTGCTGGAGATCTGCACGACCAGCGGCTTGACCGAGACGATGTTGCTGAGCCGCTCGTTCTGGCCGAGGTTGAAGGTCTGGGTGGTCTTGCCGGTGGTCGCGTCCAGCACCATCAGCTGCTGCTGGTTGCTGGTGTCCGAGCAGTAGTCGCTGACCACCACGACGTTGCCGCCGGTGTCCGCCTGGTCGTTGCAGTACTGGCCGCGGTCCTTGTAGACCCAGGCCTGCGAGCCGTCGCTGAGGTTGTAGCCGGCCAGCAGCCCGCCGCTGGCGGCGGCCAGCGTGTTGTCGCCGATGGTGACCGTGGTGTTGAAGCTCTTGTTGCTCAGCGGCGAGCCGGCCTTGAAGAGCAGCTTGCCGGTGGTGGCGTCGATCGCGCCGACCGCGGCGCAGTCGTTGTCACCCAGGTTGAAGGTGATGGCGCCCACGTTGTTCTTGTTGAGGTTCTTGGACATGCTGCACAGCGCCTTGGTGCCGTCCGGCACCTGGTACTGCCAGGCCTGCGTGCCGTCACTCAGGTTGTAGGCGGTCAGCCCGGTGCTGTCACCGCGGATCAGCAGCTTGGAGGTGGCCCACTCGCCGATGGTCTTCAGCGAGCTGGCGTCGCCGTTCAGCTTGGGCGCCGACCAGCTGGCGACCAGCTTTCCGGAGTCGTCCGGGCCCGGGCCGCCGGTGGTGTTCGGGCCGCCGGTGGAATTCGGGTTGTGGTGCGGGCCCGGGTTGAAGAGCACCACCAGTCCGATCACGATGGCGATCGCCAGCACGCTGCCGGCGATGGCGCCGAACACCATGACCGGGTTGCGCTCCTTCTTCGCCGGGGCGCCCTGCGTCGGGCCCGGGTAGGGGAAGGCCGGCTGCGGCGCCGGCTGGGCGAAGGGCTGGGCCGGCTGGGCGAACGGCTGCTGCGGCGGGGCCGGGTAGCCCGCGTCCTGCTGCGGGTAGCCGTAGCTGGGCGGCGCGGCCTGCGGGTAGCCGTAGGCGGGGGTGCCGGCGCCGGCCGCCGGGTCGTACGGGCCGACCGGCGCGCCCGGGGCCGGCGGGGCGCTCTGGGCGGGGAACGCGGGGGCGGTCGGCTGGTAGCCGAGGTCCGCGCCGTTCGGCGCACTCGGGCCGCCGGGCGCCCCCGGAGCGGCGCCCGCGCCGGGCGGTGCGACCGGTGGTGCCGCCTGGGCGGGGATCGCCGCGCCGTCGAGCTGAGTCAGCTGGTCCGCGACCGCTGCCGGGTCGACTCCCGGCCGCGGCGGTACTCCGCCACCCGGTCCGCCGGCCGCGTTCTGCGGCCCGTAGCCCGCACTGGGCTGATCCCCTGCCATGTGATGCCCCGTCATTGTCAGTCCGATGGCCGCCCGACCCGGCCGGTGCGACGCGGGAGACTGGATGGGCGACTGAGAATTAAGGGACATCGTAGAGGTGCACCATTTTCGGACACCTCCAGGTCCGTGCCGGGCGTGCCCGCGGCCGGCCGAGCGCTCGACCGTGCCGGGTCCTGACGGCACGGCTGAGCCGGGGCTGAGCTTCCGGGTGATACCGGTTCGCCGGATTGACACGGCCGCCCGGTGGGCGGGCGACATAGAGTTCAGAAGTTGAAGATGCATTGTCCGCAACGGCGCGGTCGGGCGGGGGACCGTCGGGTGCCCGCGTCCGAAGGAGGTCATTCATGTCCATGGACACGCCGGGTTCGCAGTCCTCGCTGCACCGGGCCAACCTCGAACGGGTGCTGCGCGCGGTCCGGATGGCGGGCTCGCTGACCCAGGCCGAGATCGCCCGCGCCACCGGCCTGTCGGCAGCCACCGTCTCCAACATCGTGCGCGAGCTCAAGGAGGCCGGCACGGTGGTGGTGGCCGACACCTCCTCGGGCGGCCGCCGGGCCCGCAGCGTCTCGCTCAGCGCGGACGCCGGGATCGTGGTCGGGGTCGATTTCGGCCACTCCCACCTGCGGGTGGCGGTCGGCAACCTGGCGCACCGGGTGCTCGCCGAGGAGAGCGAGCCGATGAACGTGGACGTCTCCGCGGAGCAGGGCTTCGCCCGGGCCGAGGCGCTGGTGGACCGGCTGCTGGAGCAGGCCGGCTTCCGCTCGGACAAGGTGATCGGGGTGGGCCTCGGGGTGCCGGGCCCGATCGACGTGGAGACCGGCGCGCTCGGCTCCACCGCGATCCTGCCGGGCTGGACCGGCATCGCGCCGGGCCGCGAGCTGGCCCAGCGCCTGGGCATGCCGGTGCACGTGGACAACGACGCCAACCTGGGCGCGCTCGGCGAGCTGGTCTGGGGCGCCGGGCGGGGGCTGGGGGACCTGGCGTACATCAAGGTGGCCAGCGGGGTCGGCTCCGGGCTGGTGATCAACGGTCAGATCTACCGCGGTCCGGGCGGCACGGCGGGCGAGATCGGGCACATCACGCTGGACGAGTCGGGCCCGGTCTGCCGCTGCGGCAACCGGGGCTGCCTTGAGACCTTCGTCGGCTCCCGCTACCTGCTCAACCTCTTGAACGCGAGTCACGACCGGGAGCTGACCCTGTCCGAGGTGGTCCGGCTGGCCCAGCAGGGCGACCTGGGCTGCCGCCGGGTGATCGCGGACGCCGGGCGGCAGATCGGGACCGGCGTGGCGACCCTGTGCAACCTGCTCAACCCGCGCCGGGTGATCCTCGGCGGCGACCTGGCCGAGGCCGGTGAGCTGGTGCTTTCCCCGATCCGGGATTCGGTGGCGCGGTACGCGATCCCGTCCGCGGCCCGGCAGCTGTCGATCGTCCCGGGGACCCTGGGCGGCCGGGCCGAAGTCCTCGGTGCGCTGGCCCTGGTGATGAGCGAGATGGGCGAAACCGGTGCAATCGGGCACGCCACGGCTGCGGCGGCCGGGCGCAGCTGACTCGGCTTCAGTCCCTACCCAACCGGGGCGAATCCGGACATGGTTGGATAGTTCGGGCTCGGGTGAGCCTTCAGGAAGATAACGAAAGGGTTTGAATCCTCCAAGCACTGGGTTTACTTGTTGACGGCAACGCGAGGTGGCGGGTTGACTCCCTTCCACCTCGCCGCAACGTTGCGGCTCTGTCAGGGAGGCATCCCCCACATGAACGCAATGATGCGTCGCGTCCTCGTCGGCACTGCCGCGGTTTCGATGGCCCTCACGATGGCCGCCTGTGGCAAGGCCGGGGGCAGCAGCTCCAACTCGGCGAGCTCGGGTGACACCAAGACCATCGGCCTGCTCCTCCCGGAGAACTCCTCCTCGATCCGCTACGAGTCCTTCGACAAGCCGCTGATCGAGGCCAAGGTCAAGGCGCTGTGCGCCGACTGCACCGTCAAGTACAACAACGCCAACGGCGATGCGGCGACCCAGAAGCAGCAGTTCGACACCCTGGTCTCGCAGGGCGTGAAGGTGATCGTGCTGGACGCGGTCAACGCCACCGGCACCGCCTCCTGGGTCACCGACGCGCAGAAGAAGGGCGTCAAGGTCATCGCGTACGACCGGCTGGCGAGCGGCCCGGTCTCCGCCTACATCTCGTTCGACAACGAGAAGGTCGGCGAGCTGCAGGGCCAGGCCCTGATCGACGCCGTCAACGCGGGCGGCGGCAACGCCAAGACCGCCAACGTGGTCATGATCAACGGTGACGACGCCGACCCGAACGCGGGTCAGTTCAAGGCCGGTGCGCACAAGATCCTGGACGGCGGCGTGGGCAAGATCGTCTACGAGCAGTCCGGCCAGTGGCAGCCCACCGTGGCCAGCCAGAAGATCGGTGCCGCCATCACCGCGCTCGGCAAGGGCGGCTTCCAGGCCGTCTACTCCGCCAACGACGGCATGGCCGCGGCCATCATCACCGCGCTCAAGGCGGCCGGCATCAACGGCATGCCGGTCGGCGGCCAGGACGCCGCGTCCGACGCGATCCAGCGGATCCTGACCGGCGACCAGTCGTACACCATCTACAAGGCCTACAAGCCGGAGGCCGAGGGCGCCGCCACCATCGCCGTCGACCTGCTGCACGGCGTGGACGTCACCGGCACCGCCACCACGGTGACCCCCAGCGGCGGCCAGAACATCCCCTCGCTGCTGCTCACCCCGGTCGTGGTGACCAAGAAGAACATCGAGCAGACGGTGATCGCCGACGGCCTCTACAAGGTCTCCGACATCTGCACCGCCCAGTACGCCGACGCCTGCAAGGCCGCGGGTATCCAGTAACGGACGCGGCTTCAGCAAGCGACGCGCGCCGGCCGGACCGTCCCCCACGCGGCCCGGCCGGCCCGCCGTCACCTCGGCGTGCGGGCCCGAGCCACCGGTCGGCCCTCGGCACGTGCGCCCCCTCGACCCCCGAAGGAGCCCACCGATGGTTCAGTCAGACATACCCGTCCTCGCCCTGCGCGGCGTCTCCAAGCGCTTCGGGGCCGTCCAGGTGCTCACCGGCGTCGACCTGGAGGTGCACGCCGGCGAGGTGGTCGCCCTGGTCGGCGACAACGGCGCCGGCAAGTCCACCCTGGTCAAGACGATCGCCGGGGTGCACCCGATCGACGAGGGCACGATCGAGTGGCAGGGCAAGCCGGTCGCGCTGCACCGCCCGCAGGACGCCCAGGCGCTGGGCGTCGCGACCGTCTACCAGGACCTCGCGCTCTGCGACAACCTCGACGTGGTCGCCAACCTCTTCCTCGGCCGCGAGCTGACCCGCGCCGGCCGCCTCGACGAGGTGGCGATGGAGAAGCGCGCCAAGGAGCTGCTCGACACCCTGTCGATCCGGATCCCCAGCGTGCGGATCCCGGTGGCCGCGCTCTCCGGCGGCCAGCGCCAGGTGGTGGCGATCGCCCGTGCGCTGATCGGCGACCCGAAGATCGTGATCCTGGACGAGCCGACCGCCGCGCTCGGCGTCGAGCAGACCGCCCAGGTGCTCGACCTGGTCGAGCGGCTGCGCGACCGTGGCCTCGGCGTGATCCTGATCAGCCACAACATGGCGGACGTCCGCGCGGTGGCGAGCACCGTCGCGGTGCTGCGGCTGGGCCGCAACAACGGCGTCTTCGCCACCGCGGAGACCAGTCACGAGACGATCATCTCGGCGATCACCGGCGCCACCGACAACGCCGTGACCCGCCGGCAGGCACGCGTCGCGGAGGCGACCAAGTGAGCAACCACGCGACGACCCCGAAGGCTTCGACTGTGACCGAGATCTCCGAGGGCGCGGCCCCGATCCCCGCCGTGGACCCCCGCCTGATGGTGCGCGAGCAGGGGCTGGCCGGCTACTTGACCGAGTTCAGGAGCAAGCTGCGCTCCGGCGACCTCGGCTCGATCCCCGTGGTGCTCGGGCTGATCGTGATCGCCGCCGTCTTCCAGGGGCTGACCGGCCACTTCCTGAACGCCGGCAACCTCTCCAACATCACCCTCTACATCGCCGGCCCCGGCCTGATCTCCTGCGGCATCGTCTTCGTGCTGCTGCTCGGCGAGATCGACCTGTCGCTCGGCTCGGTGGCGGGTTCCGCCGCCGCGATCTCCGCGGTGCTCTCGATCCAGCACGGGGTCAACGAGTGGCTGGCGATGCTGGTCGCGCTGCTCGCCGCGCTGGCCATCGGCGCGCTGCACGGCTTCTTCTTCGCCAAGATCGGCGTGCCCGCCTTCGTGGTCACGCTGGCCGGCATGCTGGCCTGGAACGGCCTGCAGGGCTGGGTGATGGGCAACACCGGGACGCTCAACAACATCCCGAACGGCGTGATCGCCAACCTGGACAACTACTTCTTCGACGACGTCGCCGCCGCCTACGGCCTGGCCGCCGTCGCCGTGGCCGGCTACCTGGTGGCTGCGCTGCTCGGCTCCCGGCAGCGCCGCGAGGCCGGCCTGCCGCACCGGCCGACCAGCGAGATCGCGCTGCGCACCGGCCTGCTCGCGGTGCTCGCCTTCGGCGCCGCCTACGTGCTGAACCAGGACCGCGGCCTGCCGCTGGCGCTGGTGGTGCTGCTCGCCGTGGTGGTGGTGACCGACTTCGTGCTGCGCCGCACCTCCTACGGCCGCAAGATCTTCGCGGTCGGCGGCGGCATCGAGGCGGCCCGCCGGGCCGGCATCAACGTCGCCCGGGTGCGGATCTCGGTCTTCATGATCTCGGCCGGCCTGGCCGCGATCGGCGGCCTCTTCATGGCCTCGCAGGCCGGTTTCGCGGACAAGCAGACCGGTGGCGGCTTCGCGCTGATGAACGCGATCGCGGCGGCCGTGATCGGCGGCACCAGCCTGTTCGGCGGTCGCGGCAAGACCTGGTCGGCCCCGCTCGGCATGCTGGTGATCCAGTCGATCGTCACCGGACTCGACCTGGAGGGCATCAGCCAGTCCATCCAGTTCATGATCACCGGTGCGGTGCTGCTGGCCGCGGTGGTGCTCGACTCGGTCTCCCGCCGGACCCAGAAGTCCTCCGGCCGCGGCTGAGCCGGCTGCCGCCCGGGGTCCGAGCAGCGGTCCCCGGGCGGCGCGGAGCAGTCCGGACCCGGGGTGGCAGCACCCCGCACCGACCCGGGGCGCGCCCGAATCAAGGGGCGCGTCCCGGGTCTTCGCCTGCCTGCTGGGAGGCCCGAAGCCGCCGGGCGGCGCACGGGGTCCGGCGGACGGAGATTAGACTCGACCAGCTGGGTGGTCGGATCACCTGCCCGAAACCGGGCCGAACCGCCCGGCACACGGGCCGAACACCAGTGCCGGACACGTACCGACAGAGGAGGAACGGGTGCCCCTGCTGACCCGCATCCGGGGACCGCGCGATCTCGACCGGCTCACCCCGGGGCAGCTGGCTGCCCTCGCCGAGGAGATCCGGGGCTTCCTGATCGAGGAGGTCGCCAAGACCGGCGGACACCTGGGCCCGAACCTCGGGGTGGTCGAGCTGACCATCGCGCTGCACAGGGTGTTCGACTCGCCGCGCGAGCGGATCCTCTTCGACACCGGGCACCAGTCGTACGTGCACAAGCTGCTGACGGGCCGTCAGGACTTCAGTCGGCTGAAGATGAAGGGCGGCCTGTCCGGCTACCCGTCCCGGGTCGAGTCCGAGCACGACGTGATCGAGAACTCGCACGCCTCCACCGTGCTCGGCTACGCCGACGGCATCGCCAAGGCCAACCAGCTGCGCGGCCTGACCGACTGCCCGGTGGTCGCGGTCACCGGCGACGGCGCGCTCACCGGCGGCATGGCCTGGGAGGCGCTGAACAACATCGCCGACGGCAGGGACCGCCCGGTGGTGATCGTGGTCAACGACAACGAGCGCTCCTACTCGCCGACCATCGGCGGCCTGGCCAACCACCTCACCACGCTGCGCACCACCCAGGGCTACGAGCGCTTCCTGACCTGGGGCCGGGAGACGCTGCAGCGCACCCCGGTGGTCGGCCAGCCGCTGGCCGGCGCGCTGCACGGCGCCAAGAAGGGCCTGAAGGACTTCATCGCCCCGCAGGGCATGTTCGAGGACCTCGGCCTGAAGTACCTCGGCCCGATCGACGGCCACGACATCGGCGCGCTGGAGTCCGCGCTGCGCAAGGCGCGCGGCTTCGGCGGCCCGGTGATCGTGCACTGCATCACCGAGAAGGGCCGCGGCTACCACGCCGCGCTGCAGAACGACGAGGACCGCTTCCACGCGGTCGGCGTGATCCACCCGGACACCGGCCTGCCGGTGAAGAGCTCGGGCAAGGACTGGACCTCGGTCTTCGGCGAGGAGATGGTCGAGCTCGGCCGCGAGCGCGAGGACATCGTGGCGATCACCGCCGCGATGCTGCACCCGGTGGGCCTGGCCGACTTCGCCAAGGCCTTCCCGGCGCGCACCTTCGACGTCGGCATCGCCGAGCAGCACGCCGCGGTCTCCGCGGCCGGCCTGGCCACCGCCGGGCTGCACCCGGTGGTCGCGGTCTACGCGACCTTCCTGAACCGGGCCTTCGACCAGGTGCTGATGGACGTCGCGCTGCACAAGCTCGGCGTCACCTTCGTGCTGGACCGGGCCGGCGTCACCGGAACCGACGGCGCCTCGCACAACGGCATGTGGGACATGTCGATCCTCCAGGTGGTGCCCGGCCTGCGGCTGGCCGCCCCGCGCGACGCCGATCAGCTGCGCGCCCAGCTGCGCGAGGCGGTCCAGGTGACCGACGCGCCGACCGTGGTGCGCTACTCCAAGGGCACGGTGGGCCCGGCCGTGGCGGCGCTCGGCCGGATCGGCGGCATGGACGTGCTGCACGGCAGCCCCGATGCGGTGGCCCCGGGCGAGCGGCGGGCCGACGTGCTGATCGTCTCGGTCGGTGCGCTGGCGCCGCTCTGCCTGGAGGCGGCGGCCCTGCTCGACGCCCAGGGGATCAGCGCCACCGTGGTGGACCCGCGCTGGGTCAAGCCGGTGGACCCGGCGCTGCCGGGCCTGGCCGCCGAGCACCGGGTGGTGGTCACGGTCGAGGACAACGGCCGGGTCGGCGGGGTCGGCGCGGCCGTCGCGCAGGCGCTGCGCGACGCCGAGGTGGATCTGCCGGTGCGCGACTTCGGCATTCCGCAGGAGTTCCTGGACCACGCCAAGCGCGAGGAGATCCTGGCCGAGATCGGGCTCACCGGCCCGGACATCGCCCGCCAGGTGACTGCGCTGGTCTCGCGGCTGGACGCCGCCGTGGTCGACGCCCGCGCCTGACCGCCGCACCGACGGCACTCCGGCCCGGTCGAAATCTGACCGGGCACCGACAAAATCCCACCGAGAGAAATCGGGTCGTCACCGAACATGCGTGAATGTTCGGTGACGACCTTCGTGACAATATGACTTTCATATCTGAGTTTGGGACCGGCGGCGCTGTTGCCGGCCCCGCCCGGTAGGTTGTCCCTCGTGTCTGCCGCGACCCCTACCCTGCCGCGCCTCGATGCGCTCTACGCCCGCGTGGCGGAGCGCTGTCGTACGGGGTACTGGACCCGCCTGGTCCCGGTGCTGGCCGTGCTGGCGACGTTCACCCACATCCCGTCCTTCCTGCGCCCGGTCTGGAGCCCCGACGAGGGCTACCTGGCCACCCAGGCCCGGATGCTCTCCGACGGCGGTGTGCTCTACGACACCGTGGTGGACCGCAAGCCGCCGCTGCTGCCCTGGCTCTACGAGGCCTGCTTCTCGGTCTTCGGCTCGCTCTCGCTCTGGCCGCTGCGCACCCTGGCGATCGTGGCCCACCTGGTCACCGCCGTGCTGCTGGCCTCGATCGCGCGCGGTCGCTGGGGCAACCGGGCCGGTGGCGCGGCCGGCGTGCTCTACCTGATGCTCTCCATCGGGCTCTCACCGGAGGACACCCAGGCGGCGACCTTCGAGGTCTTCATGCTGCCCACCCTGGTGGCCGCCTTCCGGTACGCCGAGCGGCGGCGCTGGCTGGCCGCCGGGATCGCGGTGGCCCTCTGCTCGCTGACCAAGCAGACCGGCGGCGCGGTGCTGCTGCCGGTGCTCTGGATGCTCTACCAGGACGCCCGGCTGCGCTCGGCGCCCTGGCGCAGCGCGCTGCTCAAGGTCGGCTTCGGCTTCGCGCTGCCGATAACGCTGGTCGCGGTGATCCTGACCAAGCCGAAGGGCTTCCTGTTCTGGGTGGTCACCGGCAGCGGGGACTACGCCTCGCTCAACGGCCCCTGGCTGCAGATGTTCGGCCGGGCGCTGGGCAACTCGGCGATCCTGCTGGCGGCCGGCCTCGGCTTCCTCTTCCCGCTCGGCCACCGGCTCTGGGTGCGGCTGCGCACCGGGCGCTCGCTGCCGGTGCGCGGCGAGTCCCACGGCGCGGTCAGCGACCTGTGGGTCTGGCTGGTCTCCTCGGTGGTCGCGGTGACCACCGGGTTCCACTTCTTCGGCCACTACTACCTGCAGCTGATGCCGCCGCTGGTGCTGCTGGGGGTGGGGGCGGTCTCGGTCTCGGCGGTGCGCTGGAAGCCGGTGCTGGTCTACAGCACGGTCGCCTGCACCGCGTTCTGGGCGCTCGCGGTGGCCTGGCCGGGCCAGCAGATGAGCCAGAACAACCAGGTGGCCAACACGGTGGCCGAGCGCAGCACGCCCAAGGACACGGTGCTGGTCTGGGGCATGCACCCGGAGCTCTACTGGCTCTCCGACCGCAAGCCGGCCACCCGCTACCTGACCGCCGGGTTCCTGACCAACTTCAGCGGCGGCAAGGGCGGCGCGGACGTCGGCGAGCAGTACAGCGTGCCGGACGCCTGGCAGACCTTCGACAAGGAGCTGAGCACCAACGGCCTGCCGGAGATCGTGGTCGACGACTCGGGCAGCGCGCCCTACCAGCCCTCCCAGGTGCCGAAGATCGAGAACCTGCTGGACACCCACTACCAGGTGATCGGCGCCTACGGCGACGCGATGGTCTACCGCCTGAAGGACTGAGCCCGGCGACCGGTCGCCGGGCCGGGAGGGGGCGGGGGCAGTCCGGCTCCCCGCTCGCGCTCCCTCCCCCCCCCCCCCCCCCCCCCCCCCCCCCCCCTCCCC
>NZ_JBNQTI010000028.1:0-38322 GCF_050325825.1 Kitasatospora sp. LaBMicrA B282 | reverse complement strand
GCCGGCCGACTCACCGCGAGTCGGCCGGCACCGGCCTTTCCTCCGTTTCCGACCTCGGTCGGACGGGTCACAGTCTGCGCCGCCGGGCGCTGCCGGCGCCGCCCAGCACCATGCCGGCCGCGGTGAACGCGAGCAGGCAGGTGAGGCCGCCGATGACCACCTGGTTCCAGATGATGCCCCTGGTGGCGGTGTGGCCGACGGTCACCACCCAGGGCGAGATGACCAGGAACACACCCGTGGCGGCCATCGCCCAGGTCAGCCCGAACATCCGGGCCGGAGCGAGGGTCAGCCCGAGCCCGAGCGCGGCGATCCCGATCCCCAGGATGAGGTTGGTGACCACGAGCTCGTGGCTGGTGGCGCTGAAGTGCACCACGTAGGGGGAGATGGCCAGGTAGAGGCCGGCCAGCACGACGAGTCCGTCGACGGCGACTCCCTGCGGTCCGTCCATCATGCGCGCGTACCGGGTCCGCATCTCCGCGATGTCCGGGTGGGTGGAGAGGTCACCGGCTTGATGTGAGACGTCGGCCATACGACTCGCCTCCTTCGGGTGTGCAAGTCCGCTCCCGACCCTCGGTCGGGAGTAACCCCGTTGGCCTATCGGTATTATGCGCTTTGTCCCGATTTGCTGTATAGCGAAGCGGCGCCCCGCTCCGGTTGGAGTGGGGCGCCGCTTCAGGCGACCTCAGGCCGCCTCAGGCCGCTCGGCGGGCGCGCAGCGCGCCGCGGGGCTGCCTCAGACCGGCACGCTGGCCAGGCCGGGGGCCAGGAACTTCTTGCCGTTGACCTTCTCGGCGACGCCCTCGCGGTCCAGGTACGGGGTGATCCCGCCCAGGTGGAAGGGCCAGCCGGCGCCGGTGATCATGCACAGGTCGATGTCCTGCGCCTCGCCGACGACGCCCTCGTCCAGCATCAGGCCGATCTCCTGCGCCACCGCCTCCAGGGCGCGGGCGCGGACCTGCTCCTCGGAGAGCGCGTTGTCGCCGAAGGAGAGCAGCGCCTGCACCTCGGGGTCGAGGACCTGGGCGCCGTCCTGCCAGACGTAGAAGCCGCGCTTGCCGGCCTTGACCACCTTGGCGAGGTTCTCGGAGACGGTGAACCGCTCCGGGAAGGCGCCGTGCAGGGTCTCCGAGACGTGCAGCGCGATGGCCGGGCCGACCAGCTCGAGCAGCGCGATCGGGGACATCGGCAGGCCCAGCGGCTGGACCGCCTTCTCGACCGTCTCGAACGCGGTGCCCTCGTCGATGATGTTCTGGATCTCGCCCATGAAGCGGGTCAGGATCCGGTTCACCACGAACGCCGGGGCGTCCTTGGTCAGCACGGCCGTCTTCTTCAGCTTCTTCGCGACCGCGAAGGCGGTGGCGAGCGAGGCGTCGTCGGTCTTCTCGGCCCGGACGATCTCCAGCAGCGGGAGGATCGCGACCGGGTTGAAGAAGTGGAAGCCGACCACGCGCTCCGGGTGCTGGAGCTTGGAGGCCATCTCGGTGACCGAGAGCGAGGAGGTGTTGGTCGCCAGGATGCAGCTCGGCGAGACCACGGCCTCCAGCTCGGCGAAGACGTTCTGCTTGACGCCCATCTCCTCGAACACGGCCTCGATGACGAAGTCCGCGTCGCCGAAGGCGGCGGCCTTGTCGAGCGAGCCGCGCACCAGGCCCTTGAGCTTGTTCGCCTTGTCGCCGTTGATCCGGCCCTTGCCGAGCAGCTTGTCGATCTCGGCGTGCACGTAGCCCACGCCCTTGTCGATCCGCTCCTGGTCGATGTCGGTGAGGACCACCGGCACCTCCAGGCGGCGTGCGAAGAGCAGCGCCAGCTGGGAGGCCATCAGGCCGGCGCCGACCACGCCGACCTTGCTGACCGGGCGGGCCAGCGACTTGTCCGGGGCGCCGAACGGCTTCTTGGCCCGGCGCTGCACCAGGTTGAAGGCGTAGATGCCGGCCCGCAGCTCGCCGCCCATGATCAGGTCGGCCAGCGCCGCGTCCTCGGCGTCGAAGCCCTTCTGCAGGTCGGCGTCCTTGGCGGCGGCCATGATGTCCAGCGCGCGGTAGGCGGCCGGGGCGGCGCCGTGCACCTTGGCGTCGGCGACCGCGCGGCCCCAGGCGATGCACTGGTCCCAGTTGTCGCCGCGGTCGATCTCCGGGCGCTCGACGGCGACGTCGCCCTTGAGGACCTTGGCGGCCCACAGCAGCGACTGCTCCAGGAAGTCGGCCGGCTCGAAGATCGCGTCCGCGATGCCGAGCTCGAACACCTCCTTGCCCTTGAGCTGCTTGTTCTGGGACATCGAGTTCTCGATGATGACCTTGACCGCGTTGGCCGGGCCGACCAGGTTCGGCAGGATGGTGCAGCCGCCCCAGCCGGGCACCAGGCCGAGGAAGACCTCGGGCAGCGAGAAGGCCGGCACGCCCGCGCTCACCGTGCGGTAGGTGCAGTGCAGGCCGATCTCCACGCCGCCGCCCATCGCGGCGCCGTTGTAGAAGGTGAAGCTCGGCACCGGCAGCGCGGCGATCCGCTTGAAGACCTCGTGGCCGCCCTTGCCGATGGCCAGCGCGTCCGCGTGCTCCTTGAGCAGCTCGACGCCCTTGAGGTCGGCGCCGACCGCGAAGATGAACGGCTTGCCGGTGATCGCGACGGCGACGACCTTGCCGTCCGCGGCCTCCGCCTCGACCTGGTCCAGCGCCACCGACAGCTTGAGCAGCGAGCCCGGGCCGAAGGTGGTCGGCTTGGTGTGGTCGAAGCCGTTGTCGAGGGTGATCAGCGCCAGCTTGCCGGCCTGCAGCGGCAGGTCCAGGTGGCGCACGTGCGCGGTGGTGACGACCTCGCCGGGGAACAGCTCGGCGCCGCGCTCGAGGAGCTCAGTGGTGTTGCTCATGATCACTTACCACCCTCGAAGTGGGGGTTCTCCCAGATGACGGTCGCGCCCATGCCGAAGCCGACGCACATGGTGGTCAGGCCGTAGCGGACGTCCGGGCGCTGCTCGAAGCGGTGCGCCAGCTGGTTCATCAGGCGAACGCCGGAGGAGGCCAGCGGGTGGCCGAACGCGATCGCGCCGCCGAACGGGTTGACCCGCTCGTCATCGTCGGCGATGCCGTAGTGGTCGAGGAAGGCCAGCACCTGCACGGCGAAGGCCTCGTTGACCTCGAACGCGCCGATGTCCTCGATGGTCAGGCCGGCCATGGCCAGCGCCTTCTCGGTGGCCGGGACCGGGCCGATGCCCATGACCTCGGGCTCCACGCCGGCGAAGGCGTAGGCGACCAGGCGCATCTTGACCGGCAGGCCGAGCTCCTCGGCCACGTCCTCGGCGGCCAGCAGCGAGGCGGTGGCACCGTCGTTCAGACCGGCCGAGTTGCCCGCGGTGATGTTGCCGTGCGGGCGGAACGGGGTCTTCAGGCCGGCCAGGTTCGCCATCGTGGTGCCCGGGCGCATCGGCTCGTCCGCGGTGGCCAGGCCCCAGCCGGTCTCGCCGGCGTCGGGGTTGGTGTTGCGGATCGCGATCGGCACCAGGTCGGGCTGGATGTCGCCGTTGGCGTAGGCCTTGGCCGCCTTCTCCTGGGAGCGCACCGCGTAGGCGTCGCAGCGCTCCTTGGTGATGTGCGGGAAGCGGTCGTGCAGGTTCTCCGCGGTCATGCCCATGAACAGGGCGGACTCGTCGACCAGCTTCTCGGAGACGAAGCGCGGGTTCGGGTCGACGCCCTCGCCCATCGGGTGGCGGCCCATGTGCTCGACGCCACCGGCCACGACGATGTCGTAGGCGCCGAAGGCGATGCCGCCGGCGGTGGCGGTGACGGCGGTCAGCGCGCCGGCACACATCCGGTCGATGGCGTAGCCGGGGACCGACTTCGGCAGGCCGGACAGCATGGCGGCGGTGCGGCCGATGGTCAGACCCTGGTCGCCGATCTGCGTGGTGGCCGCGATGGCGACCTCGTCGATCCGCTCGACGGGCAGGTTCGGGTTGCGGCGCACGAGCTCCCGGATGCACTTGACGACCAGGTCGTCGGCGCGGGTCTCGTGGTAGATGCCCTTCGGGCCGGCCTTGCCGAACGGGGTGCGGACGCCGTCGACGAAGACGACGTCCCTCGCGGTACGAGGCACGGGGGCTCTCCTCCCAGGGGACATGGCATGGTGCGCAGAGGCGTGCTCGCACGAGCAGCGCTGCTTCACGGTCATGCTACTGGTCGGTAACCAACTTGCCCAGGGCCGGGTGCACCCGTCCCGGTGTGTCCCGCACCACGCGTGCAGGCAGGACACCCGGACGGCGCAACCAGCGCGTCTCAGTCGATCGGCCGGGTGGCCGGCTTGGCGGGCGTCCGGGGCGCGGCCGCCGCGGCCTGGAAGGCCTCGGCCACCGCGGGGGCCACCAGCTCCACCTGCCAGCGGCGGGCACCGAGCGCGCGCAGCGCTCCGGCGACGGCGGGCGCGGTGGCCTCGGCCGGCGGTTCCCAGGAGACCCGGCGGACCAGTTCCGGGGTGATCAGGTTCTCGGCCGGCAGGTGGTGCTGCTCGGCCAGCTCGGCCACCGCGGCCTTGGCGCCGGCCAGTCGGGCGGCGGCCACCGGGTCCTTCTCGGCCCAGGCCCGCGGCGGCGGCGGACCCTCGTGCGGGGCGGCGGCCGGCGGCAGCTGGGACTCCGGGACGGCCCGGGCCCGCTCCACCGCGGCCAGCCACTGCTCCAGCTGGCGCCGGTGCACCCGGGGGCCGAAGCCGGGCAGCGCCTGCAGGGTCTGCACGTTGGTCGGCAGCGCCAGCGCGGCCGCCACGATCGCCGCGTCGGAGAGCACCCGGCCCGGCGAGACGTCGCGCTCCTGGGCCTGGCGGTCCCGCGCCTGCCAGAGTTCGCGGACTGCGGCCAGCTGCCGGCGCCGGCGCACCTTGTGCATCCCGGAGGTGCGCCGCCACGGGTCGACCCGGGGGGCCGGGCGCGGGGCGGCGGCGATCGCGGCGAACTCCTGCAGCGCCCAGTCCAGCTTGCCCTGGCCGTCCAGCTCCTGTTCGAGTGCGTCGCGCAGCTCGACCAGCACCTCGACGTCCAGGGCGGCGTAGCGCAGCCAGGGCTCGGGCAGCGGGCGGGTGGACCAGTCCACCGCGGAGTGCTCCTTGGCCAGCGTGTAGCCGAGCACGCTCTCGGTCATCGGCCCGAGGCCGACCCGGGCGAAGCCGGCGATCCGGCCGGCCAGTTCGGTGTCGAAGAGCCGCTGCGGGCGCATCCCGACCTCGGCCAGGCAGGGCAGGTCCTGGGTGGCCGCGTGCACCACCCACTCGGTGTCCGCCAGGGCCGCGCCGAGCCCGGTCAGGTCCGGGCAGGCGATCGGGTCGATCAGCGCGGTGCCGGCGCCGGCGCGGCGCAGTTGGATCAGGTAGGCGCGCTGGCCGTAGCGGTAGCCGGAGGCGCGCTCGGCGTCGATGGCGACCGGGCCGGTACCGCCGGCGAACGCCTCGACCACCTCGGCCAGCGCCGCCTGGTCGGCGACCACCGGTGGCAGGCCCTCCCGCGGCTCGAGCAGCGGCACCGGGGCGGTCTCTAGGGCGATGGCTTCAGCGGCGTCGGTCACCCACCAAGGGTACGACGACCCCCGTCAGGGGGACCCTGGTCGGCCGCCGTGAGCGGCCCCGGCCCACCCCGCCGGATTCCCGGCACAACCCGGTCACCGGACGCACACCAGGCCGACACCTGAGCAGCACCCGACCGGCACCCGGATGGCCGCGGGCGGCCCCCGGTCGGCCCACGAGAGGCACCCGGAAACGGCCGGCGGCCCGGAGGAAACGTTCCTCCGGGCCGCCGCCCCGGCCGACCATCAGTGGATGATGCCGGTCCGCAGTGCGACCGCGACCATGCCGGCCCGGTCGCCGGTGCCGAGCTTGCGGGCGATCCGGGCCAGGTGGCTCTTCACGGTCAGCGCGGACAGGCCCATCGCCACGCCGATCGCCTTGTTCGACTGGCCCTCGGCGACCAGGCGCAGCACCTCGACCTCGCGTCCCGACAGCTCGCGGTAGGCGGCGGGCTGGGCGCCGGGCGCGCCGGGGGCCGCGCCGTTGCCCGGCACGCCGCTCAGGTGCCCGGGGGTGCCCGGCAGGCCCGGGCGGCGCATCCGGCCGGCCAGGTGGGCCGCGCCGAGCGGCAGGCCCGGACGGCCGGGCATCGCCATGTTGGTGCGGGTGCCGGTGACCACGTAGCCCTTGACGCCGCCGGCCAGCGCGCTGCGCACCGCGCCGATGTCGTCGGCCGCGGAGAGCGCCAGGCCGTTGGGCCAACCGGCGGCCCGGGTCTCGGCCAGGATGGTCAGGCCCGAGCCGTCGGGCAGGTGGACGTCCGCCACGCAGATGTCGCGCGGGGTGGAGACCCGCGGGCGGGCCTCGGTGATCGAGGAGACCTCGATGACGTCGCGCACGCCGAGCGCCCAGAGGTGGCGGGTGACGGTGTTGCGGACCCGGGGGTCGGCGATCACCACCATCGCGGTGGGCTTGGTCGGACGGTAGGCGACCACGTTTGCGGGGTGCTCCAGCAGGACCGACACCGTGCCTCCTGAGGGGAGTGGCGGACGGAACCCCGATGAGCGAAGGAGTCGGAGTGTTCCGCGTGTGGAAAGGGTCACAGACTGCTTCGGCAGCATTCGTGCCTGGCTTTAGCGAATGATCACGATCTAGTGAGTCACAATACGGACAAATTGCGTGGACGAATGGCGCGACATGCCCACTGAGCGTCAGAAATCGATCGGGAACGTGATGAAACGGTCAGCCCCTGCTGGGTAGTTGACGCTCGATCACGCGCTGTGACGCCCGGTGAGCAGCCCGGCGGCGCCTTCGGCGGCCACGGGTGCGCGCCGACGGACCGTCAGCCTTCAGTGTGAGCGCGGGCGGCGCCGGGCCGGCATCGGGACCACTCCGCCGAGTGACGGCGCGTCCGGTGCGGTCAGGGGCGCGGGCGGGCTCGGGGGCAGCCCCGCGCAGACGCAGAGCAGGTCGGCCCAGGCGCTCAGGTGCCGCTCGAACCGGCCGTCGGAGGGCGTCCAGGAGGCCCGCAGCTCGATCTCGGTGGACGGCGGCCGCTCGGCCAGCGCGCCGAAGTACTGCGAGGCGCACCGGGTCACCGTGCCGCCCGGCGCGGCGTGCCCGGCCCCGTGGCCCTGCAGCGCGTCCATCAGCCAGGCCCAGCCGACCTCGGTGAGCATCGGGTCGCCGGCGATCTCCGGCTCCAGCTCGGCCCGGGTCATGGTGACCACCCGGAACTCGCCCTGCCAGGCCTCCTGCCCGGCCGGGTCGTGCAGCAGCACGAAGCGCCCGTCGGCCAGCTCCTCGCCGTCCACCTCCACCTCGGCGGTCACCGCCCAGCTGAACGGGGCCAGCCGGCGCGGCGCCGGTGCCGGCGCGAGCCGCACCTCGGGGCGCAGCCGGAGCCCGGCCAGCGCCTCGACCGCGCTGCGGAAGGCGGCGTCCCCCGGCTTCTCCGCCGGGGTGTGCCTGGGCGGCTCCGCCGCAGTGTGCCTCGGCGGCTCCGCCGGGGTTTGCCTGGGCGGCTCCGCCGCGGGGATCGACACCGACTCCTTGCCCGTTCCACCCTGTGCGTGGTTCCCGCCGACCGCTGCCATGAGCTGAAGATTAGGCCCTGAGGATCGCATCACGGCGGAGCGGCACGCCCTTGGACGATCCCACGAGCGGGCAGCGAGTTGATCCGCCAGGACGCGTGGGAGGATGGCGGGGTGAGTGAGACGACCGCTGCCCAGCCTCTCGTGCCGACCCCCGCCGCCCAGCCCGCCCGGCGCGGCCGGGCGTACGACTCCGCCTTCCTGCGGGCCTGCCGGCACGAGCCGGTGCCGCACACGCCGGTCTGGTTCATGCGGCAGGCCGGTCGCTCGCTGCCCGAGTACCTGAAGGTGCGCGAGGGCATCCCGATGCTCGACTCCTGCATGCGCCCCGACCTGGTCAAGGAGATCACCCTGCAGCCGGTGCGCCGGCACAAGGTGGACGCCGCGATCTTCTTCAGCGACATCGTGGTGCCGCTCAAGGCGGTCGGCATCGACGTGGACATCAAGCCCGGCATCGGCCCGGTGATCGCGGACCCGATCCGCACCGCCGCCGACCTGCAGCGGCTGCGCCCGCTGGAGCCGGACGACGTCTCCTACGTCACCGAGGCGGTCGGCCTGCTGGTCGACGAGCTCGGCAGCACCCCGCTGATCGGCTTCGCCGGCGCCCCCTACACGCTGGCCAGCTACCTGGTCGAGGGCGGCCCGTCGAAGAACCACGAGCGCACCAAGGCCATGATGTACGGCGAGCCGGAGCTCTGGGCCGAGCTGGTCGACCGGCTGGCCGACATCACCGCCGGCTTCCTCAAGGTGCAGATCGACGCCGGCGTCTCCGCCGTCCAGCTGTTCGACTCCTGGGTCGGCTCGCTGGCCCCGGACGACTACCGCCGCTCGGTGATGCCGGCCAGCACCAAGGTCTTCGACGCGGTCGCCGACCTCGGCGTGCCGCGGATCCACTTCGGCGTGGGCACCGGCGAGCTGCTCGGCCTGATGGGCGAGGCCGGCGCCGACGTGGTCGGCGTGGACTGGCGGGTCCCGCTCAACGAGGCGGCGCGCCGGGTCGGCCCGGGCAAGGCGCTGCAGGGCAACCTCGACCCGGCCGTGCTCTTCGCGCCCACCAAGGTGGTGGAGACCAAGGCCCGCGAGGTGCTGCACGCGGCCTCCTCGCTCGGCACCAGCGGCCACATCTTCAACCTCGGCCACGGCGTGGTGCCGAGCATGGACCCGGACGCGCTGAGCCGCCTGGTCGCCTTCGTGCACGAGGCCAGCGCCCGCTGACCCCGCCGGTCCGGGTGGTGCCGGTGCGGTCCGGCCCGGGCCGTGAGGTCTGCGAGACTGCGGCCATGGCAGAAGCAGAAGCGGCAGGAGCCCTGCCCGAGGTCGTCGTGATCGGTGGCGGCATCGCCGGGTTGGCCGCCGCCGCCCACCTCGGCGGGGCGGCCGGCGGGCCGGCCCGGGCCCGGGTCACCCTGGTGGAGGCCGGCGACCGGCTGGGCGGCAAGCTGAAGGCCGGCGAGGTCGGCGGGATCCGGGTGGACCTGGGCGCCGAGTCGATGCTGGCCCGCCGCCCGGAGGCGGTCGAGCTGGCCCGGGCGGTCGGCCTGGCCGAGGAGTTGGAGCCGCCGAGCACCGCCAAGGCGGCCGTCTGGACCCGCGGCGCGCTGCGCCCGCTGCCCGGCGGCCAGCTGATGGGCGTGCCCGGCGACCTGGCCGCGCTGGCCGCCAGCGACCTGCTCAGCCCCGCGGGGCTGACCCGCGCGCAGGCCGAACGACCGGCCCCCGCGGGTGACTTCGGCGCCGACGGGGACGTCGCGATCGGCGCCTACGTGGCCGAGCGGCTCGGCCCGGAGGTGGTGGACCGGCTGGTCGAACCGCTGCTCGGCGGTGTGTACGCGGGCCGGGCCGCGGAGATCTCGATGCGCGCCGCGGTGCCGCAGCTGCTCGCCATCGCCCGCGGCGGCGGCTCGCTGGTCGAGGGGGTGCACGCGCTGCTGGACCGCCCGCAGGCCGGCGGCCCGGTCTTCCAGGGCCTGCGCGGCGGCATCGGCACCCTGCCGCAGGCCGTCGCGGCCGCCTGCGAGAAGGCCGGCGTCCGGCTGCGGCTGAACACCCCGGCCACCGAACTGCGCCGCACCCCGAGCGGCTGGCGGGTGGGCACCGCGGCCGGCCCGATCGAGGCGGCCGCGGTGCTGCTGGCCGTCCCGGCCCCGGTGGCCGCCCGGCTGCTGGCCGTCGAGGTGCCGGCCGCCGCCGCGGAGCTGGCCGCGGTGGAGTACGCCGGGATGGCGCTGGTCACCCTCGCCTTCCACCGGGCCGAGCTGCCCGCGCCGCCGCCCGGCAGCGGCTTCCTGGTGCCGCCGGTGGACGGCCGCTCGATCAAGGCCGCCACCTTCTCGACGCAGAAGTGGGGCTGGCTGGACCGCGCGGCCCCCGAGGCCTTCGTGCTGCGCACCTCGCTCGGGCGCTACCGCGAGGAGGCCGCCCTGGACCTGGACGACGCCGAGCTGGTCGCCCGCTCGCTGGCCGACCTGCGCGAGGCGGTCGGGCTGACCGCGCGGCCGTACGCGAGCTCGGTGGACCGCTGGCGGGCCGGGCTGCCGCAGTACCCGGTCGGCCACCAGCAGCGGGTGGCCCGGATCCGCGCGGCGGTGGCCGGGGCGGGCGCCCTGGCGGTGGCCGGCGCGGCCTACGAGGGGGTCGGGATCCCGGCCTGCGTGGCCAGCGCCCGCCGGGCCGCCGACGAATTGCTGACCCCCGGCACCGGCGCCTGAGGGCCCGGAGCGACAATGCCGAGTGACGAACGGAGAGTGCGACCATGACCGAGACCACTGAGCAGACGCCGAACGAGCAGGCGCCCAAGAAGAAGGCCCGGGACCTCAACCAGGTCATCCGCTACACCATGTGGTCGGTGTTCCGGCTGAAGGACGCGCTGCCCGAGGACCGCGGCGCGCTGGCCACCGAGGTCGAGGAGCTGTTCGAGCAGCTCGCCGCCAAGGACGTCACCGTCCGCGGCAGCTACGACGTCTCCGGCCTGCGGGCCGACGCCGACCTGATGATCTGGTGGCACGCGGAGGACTCGGACGACCTCCAGGAGGCCTACAACCGCTTCCGCCGCACCGCGCTGGGCCGTTCGCTCGCGCCGGTCTGGTCGAACATGGCGCTGCACCGCCCGGCCGAGTTCAACAAGTCGCACATCCCGGCCTTCCTGGCCGACGAGCGGGCCCGCGACTACGTCTGCGTCTACCCGTTCGTCCGCTCCTACGAGTGGTACCTGCTGCCCGACGAGGAGCGCCGGGCGATGCTCGCCGAGCACGGCCAGATGGCCCGCGGCTACCCCGACGTGCGGGCCAACACGGTGGCCTCGTTCGCGCTCGGCGACTACGAGTGGCTGCTCGCCTTCGAGGCGGACGAGCTGCACCGGATCGTGGACCTGATGCGCGACCTGCGCCCGTCCCGGGCCCGGCTGCACGTGCGCGAGGAGGTCCCGTTCTACACCGGGCGCCGCAAGCCGATCGCGGAGCTGCTGAACGGGCTCGCCTGACGCCTCCCCGGCGGGCCGCCCCGGGCGGCCCGCCCGACGGTGCACCGGGGCGGCTGCCCGGTGCACCGCGGTGCGGTGGTCAACCGCGCACGGCCATCCGCAGCCGGGCGTCCGCCAGGGCCTCCGCGCCGTCGATCGCCACGGCGGTCAGCAGCCGCCGCTCGGCGTCGGCGACGTCCTGCGGGCCGTCGCCCGCCCCGGTGCCCGGGCGCCGGGGGCGGCGGCGCAGTTCGCGCAGCACCTCGTCCCCGGCCGGGGCGGCCCAGCGGGTGTAGGGGTGGATGTCGACCCGGGCCATCAGCAGGGTGCCGGTGGTGAGGATCAGCGGCAGCGAGAACCAGGCCAGCGCGGCGGCGTCGGTGTGCCGGCCCGGCTCGGTGAGAGTCAGCGCGGCGACCAGCAGCACCACCGAGAGCAGCAGCGCCTGGCGGACCTGGCGCACCGCCAGCAGGGTGGTCTCGCGGATCGCCGGCGGGGTGGCCAGCCCGGCCAGGGTGAGCCGGGTGCCGATCTCGGCCACCGTCGGGTGCTCGCTCAGCGCCTCCCGCAGCTCGGACGTGCGGCACTGGCCCTCCGGACCGATCTCCTTGATCAGCGCCCGCTCCAGCCGGCTGCGGCCCTTCGGGTCGACCACCGTGGTCCAGCCGGTGTGCGCCAGGTGCAGCCGGCCGCGCCCGCTCATCAGCACCAGCGCCAGCTCCACCACCCGCTCGGGGCCACCGGCCAGGTAGGCCGTCTCGTACAGTCCGATCGCCGGCTGCTCCTCCTCCTCGTCCTCCGTCAGGCCCGTCATGGCGTCCGCCGCGGCGGCGGCCCGGACCAGGCGCAGACAGGCGAGGACGGAGACCACGCAGGCCGGGACCAGGAAGAGCAACCACATGGGCCCTGTTCTAAACCTCCGGCGGCCGATTCGGCAGGGGTAGCCAGGAGCGATACCCAATCGTGACGTCGTGGACGCACCGCCCGAGCGGGCGGCGGGCTCAACTGTGCAGCAGCGTGCCGTCCTGGCCCAGGTGGCGGCGGAGCACGGTCATCGCCCGGGCGCTCTGCGACTTCACCACCGAGGTGCTCAGACCGAGGATCTCCGCGGTGGCCTCCACGCTCTGGTCCTCCCAGTAGCGCAGCAGCACGATCGCCCGGTCCCGCTTGGAGAGCAGGTCGAGGGCTTCCAACAGGGTCAGCCGGGTGGCCGTCCGGTCCCCGCCGGCCGCCGGCCGGTCCGGCAGCTGCTCCACCGTCAGCTCGGTGCTGCTCAGCCGCCGCCGGTGGTCCAGCAGGCTGTTCAGCAGCACCTTGCGGGCGTAGCGGAACGGGTCGCCGCCCTGGTCGCGGGAGACCTTGTTCCAGTGCACGTACATCTTGGTGAGTGCGGTCTGGGTGAGGTCCTGGGCCAGGTGCCAGTCCCGGCACATCAGGTAGGCGATCTGCCGCAGTCTGGTGGCGTTCGCCTCGGCGAAGGCGATGAACTCGGACTCGTTGCGCACGGTCGGTCCCCCCCGGGATCGATTCAGGTGATGGAAGCACGGGCGCCGCGGCCCCGGGAGGACCGGGACCGCGGCGCTGACCGCGGTCAGTGGAACGTGGGCAGACTGCCGTACTCCGTGCCGGCGCGGGCGGCCTGGGCGGCGGGCTCGAGGATGCCGATCGACGGGTCGCCGGCCAGCTGGACCGCCTGGTCCTGGCTCAGTGCCTCGAAGCTCGCCGGGTTCTGGGACCCGTTCCAGGCCAGGCAGGTGCTCAGCTGGACGGTGACCAGGCTGCCGTCCGGGTGCTGGGTGGTGACCACCGTGCTCTGGATGCAGTTCCCGGACTCGTGGGACACCTGGTACGGCTGGCCGCGGCCGTCGGTCCCGCAGCCGCTGGAGCAGTCCAGTGCGCCGCTGGTCAGGAAGACCCGGACCATGCTGGTGCCGCGGCTGTCGTTCAGGTAGACCTGCGCACTCGCCTGTCCGTTGGCGTCGCGCCCGACGGCCGCGTACGGGCCGGTGGCCGGGCGGCCGGGCAGGGCGGCGACCACCTCGGCCACCAGCCCGTCCGGGGTGGTGGGCACCGTGCCGCCGGCGCTCGGCGTGGGGAGCGGGGCCGTGGTGATGGCGCCGCCGGTGGGCGGGGGCACCGGGTGGGTGCTGGGGAGGTCGGCGCCGCTGCGGGAGGGCGGCGGCGACCCGGGCGCCAGGCCGGTGGGGGCGGGCGTGGTCGAGGGGTTCGCCGAGGGGCCCGCCGAGGAGCTGGGAGAAGCGCTCGGTGAGGCAACGGCGGCGCCGCCCGGGTCGGGCGCCGCGGACGGCGGCGGCGGGTCGCCCGGCAGCGGGGTGGGTGCGGTGGAGAGCGCGGCGGCCGCGCCGGCCAGGTCCGCTGTGTGCTGCGGCCCGCTGCCCAGCGTGCCCAGCAGCGCGGCCACGGTGGCGACCGCGGCGACCGAGGCCGCGGCACCGCCGATCATCCGGACCCGGCGGATCCGGCGGCCGCGTCGGGCGGCCTGGCCGACCAGGTCGCCCAGCGGGGGCGGACTGAGGGTGGCCAGCTCCTCCTCCAGGGAGGTACTGAACTCGTCGTTCATCGTGGTTGTCCCTTGTGGTCAAGAACCGCACGCCGGCCATGCGGACCCGCTCGGTGGCGGGGCTCTGCTCACCAGGACGGGCTGGGCCGGCGGTTCGGTCGCAGCGCGGCACCGGTATTTTGCCTGGCCCACCGCGCCCGGGCCGGGCCGGGCCGGTAAATCGTTCGCACACCGCGGCGAGCCGGGTCTAGCGTGCGGCCCGTGACGCTTCGAATCCGCGAGTTCACCCCTGCCGACTCCGTGGCGGCCGCCGCCTGCCACCGGGCCGGCCGGCCGTACCTCGTCCTGACCCCCGAACTCATTCCGTGGATGGTGGAGCGGACGCCGCCGGAGAAGCGGCACCGGCTGCTGCTCGCCGAGTTGGACGGCCAGGTGGTGGGCAGCGCCCGCTGCTCCCTGATGGCGCGCGGCAGCATCCCGGACCAGGCCTCGCTCAACGTCTCGGTGCTGCCCGAGCACCGCGGCCGGGGCGTGGGCAGCGCGCTGCTGGCCGCCGGTGAGGCCTACCTGCGCGGGCTGGGCGCCACCCACACGCACGGCTGGGTCGACGACCTGCCGCGCGACCTGGGCTTCGCCGAGCGGCACGGCTACCGGCTCGGGCGCACCGGGCAGTTCGCCTCCCTCGACCTGACCGGCCCGCTGCCCGCGGTGCCGCCGCTGCCGGCGGGCGTGGAGCTGCGCTCCGCCGTCGAGTTCCGCGACGACCCGTGGCCGGTCTACCTGGTGGAGCGGGACGCGTCGGTGGACGAGCCGGGCGACGTGCCGCAGGAGCCGATGAGCTACCAGGAGTGGCTGGACACCCTCTGGACCCACCCGGACCAGCGCGCGGAGCTGACCGTGGTGGCCCTGGTGGACGGCGAGCCCGCCGCGTTCAGCGTGGTGTACGACGACGGCGGCACCAGCTACTGGTCCGCCTTCACCGCCACCCGCCCCGCCTTCCGCGGCCGGGGCCTGGCCAAGCTGGCCAAGACCGCCTCGCTGCACCGGGCCCGGGCGGCCGGCCTCACCACGGCCTACACCAACAACGACGCGAGCAACGCCCCGATGCTGGCGATCAACGCCTGGCTCGGCTACACCCCGTGCGCGGTCGAGCGGAAGGGCATCAAGGAGCTCTGATCGACGGGCCCCGCACGAGGGGTGGCGGAACGCGTCGGGGCCGCGCCGTGCCCGGCGCCGCCCCGACGTTGGTGCTTCGCCTAGCTCACTCCGCCGGGCGCAGGGTGAGCGAGATGCTGTTGATGCAGTAGCGCTGGTCGGTCGGGGTCGGGTAGCCCTCGCCCTCGAAGACGTGGCCCAGGTGGCTGCCGCAGCGGGCGCAGCGCACCTCGACGCGGCGCATGCCGTGGGTGTCGTCCTCGATGTACTGGACCCGGTCCTCGGCCAGCGGCGCGTAGTACGACGGCCAGCCGCAGTGGCTCTCGAACTTGGTGGTGGAGCTGAACAGCTCGCCGCCGCAGGCCCGGCAGCTGTAGACGCCCTCCGTCCTGGTGTCGGTGTACTCCCCGACGAACGGGCGCTCGGTGCCCGCCTCGCGCAGCACGTGGTACTCCTCCGGGCTGAGCTGGGCGCGCCACTCCGCCTCGGACTTCTCGATCTCGTAGCTCATCGTCGACCTCCCTCAGACCGCAACAGCGGAGAGCTGCCGGAGAATTTCCGGGCCGAGGTCGGTGACGTCCCCGGCGCCCATGGTCAGCACCAGGTCGCCGGGCGCGGCCAGCTTGGCCAGCACCTCGGCGGCGGCCGCGAACTCGTGCTCGGCGGCGACCTCGGCGCCGGCCCGGTGGGCGGCGTCGATGATCAGCTCGCTGGTCACGCCCGGGATCGGGTCCTCGCGGGCCGGGTAGATGTCGAGCACCACCGAGGAGTCGGCCAGCGCCAGCGCCTGGCCCATCTCCTCGGCCAGCTGCTGGGTGCGGCTGAACAGGTGCGGCTGGAAGACCACCAGCACCCGGCCGGTGGTGGCCTCGCGGATCGCCTCCAGGTCGGCGGTCATCTCGGTGGGGTGGTGCGCGTAGGAGTCGATCACCTGCACGCCGCGCGCCTCGCCCTTGAGCTGCAGCCGCCGGCGCACGCCGGTGTACGCCCCCAGCGCCTTGGCCAGCTCCGCGGCGGGCACCCCGAGCGCCACCCCGGCGGCCAGCGCGGCCACCGCGTTGTGCGCGTAGTGCCGGCCGGGCACCGAGACGGTGAAGGTCAGCTCGGTGCCGTCCAGCACCACGGTGACCTCGCTGGTCATGCCGCGCGGCTGCACCGAGACGACCCGGACGGTGGCGTCCGCCGCGGCGCCCACCGTCACGACGTTCAGCCCGCCGGGGTGCTGCGCGGCCGTGGCCGCCACCCGCGCGGTCAGCTCCCGGGCGCCCTCGTGGTCGGCGGAGACCACCAGCGTGCCGCCGGGCGTCAGGCGTCCGACGAAGGTCTCGAAGGATTCGTAGATCTCGTCCATCGAGGCGTAGTTGGCGTGGTGGTCGAGCTCCACGTTGAGCACGATCGCCACCTCGGGCGCGTACTTGTGGAAGCTGCGGTCGCTCTCGTCGGCCTCGGCCACGAAGATCTCGCCGGTGCCGTGGTGGGCGTTGCTGCCGGGGGCGTCCAGGTCGCCGCCGATCGCGTAGGACGGGTCCAGGTCCAGCGCGCCGAGTGCCACGGCCAGCATGCTGGTGGTGGTGGTCTTGCCGTGGGTGCCGGCCACCGCCAGCGCCCGGCGCCCGCCCATCAGCGCGGCGAGCGCGTCGGAGCGGTGCACCACCGGGATGCCGCGCTCGCGCGCCGCGGCCAGCTCCGGGTTGTCGGCCCGGATGGCGCTGGAGACCACGATGCTGCTGGCGCCGTCCGGCACGTTCTCGGCGGCGTGGCCGACCTGCACGGTGGCGCCCAGCTCGCGCAGCGCCAGCACGGTCTGGGACTCCTTGGCGTCGCTGCCGGAGACCTTGGCCCCGCGCACCGCGAGGATCTTGGCGAGGCCCGACATGCCGGCCCCGCCGATGCCGATGAAGTGCGGGGCGTGCAGGTCGTGCGCGGCGTCGTTCAAGGCGATCTCCGGGGCTGAGGGGCGAGCTGACGGGCGGAGCGGCGCACCGGTGCGGGGGTGCACAAGTGCGGAATCGTCCTCGCGGGCGTTCCCGCAAGGACGATTCTGCACCACCGGCGGGGGCTCAGGACTCGCTGGCGAAGAGCTTCAGCACCGGGACGCCGACCTTGTGCCGGGCCTTGGAGGCCCAGTCGCGGTGGAAGAACTCCTCCACGAAGTGCGGCGCGGTGAGCACCAGCACCTCGTCCGCCCCGGTCTCCTCGACCACCGCGCGCAGGCTGTCCAGCGGGTCCGCCTCGACCACCCGGCCCGCCGCCTCGGCCCCGGCGCTGCGCAGGTGGCGCAGGCTGTGCTCGAGCGACTCGGCCGCCACGGCGGGCCCGTTGCCCGGGTCGTGTTCGTGCACCGCCTTGTCGAGATGGCCGAGCGCCACGTCGTCCAGGGCGCGCAACAGTTCGTCCTGCCTGCCGCGGGGCTGCATCAGGACGACGAAGGAGACCTTCTCCTCGCCGTGCAGCGTGGTGACCAGCTCCACGTCGGCGTCGGAGAGTGCCTTTTCGATCAGCAGTACGGTCTTGAACACGAGAGTCCCTTCCGTGTTGCAGGCCCCCGGGGTCCGGTGTCCCCTCCCATAGTGCCCGGAGGAAGCTTTCCTCACGCGGCACACGTGGCACACGGGCCACGGGACCGGGGACGGCGCTACTCGGGGGTGCGGCAGTAGCGGGTGAAGAGGAAACCTTTCTGCTCGATCAATGAGACCAGCCGCATCCGCTGCGCGTCAGCCATTTCGACTCCGTGCATGACACGTGGCGCGTCCCCACCGGTGACCAGCGGGGCGAGCGAGAGGCACAGCTCGTCCAGCAGGCCGGCCGCGGCGAGCTGGGCCAGCAGCCGCGGGCCGCCCTCGGTCAGCTGCCGGGTCCAGCCGCGCGCGGTCAGCTGCGCCACCGCCGCGGGCAGGTCCACCGTGCCCGCGCCGGCGGTGATCAGGTCGGCCACCTCGGCCACCGCGGCCCGGGCGGCGGCCGGCGCGTCCGCGGGCGCGATCACCACGGTGCGCACCAGCGGCTCGGTGAACAGCGGCGCGGTCAGGTCCAGCCGCAGGCTGCGGCTGACGATCGCGATGGCCGGCGCCGGCGCCTGCCCGGCCGCCGCGCGCGCCGCCGCGAACTCCCGGCGCGCCCGGGCCGGGCGGTAGCCCTCGGCCCGCACCGTCTCGGCGCCCACCAGCACCACGTCGGCCAGCGCCCGCAGCACCCCGAAGATCCGCTTGTCCGCGTCCCCGGAGAGCCCCTCGGACAGGCCCGCCAGCTTGGCCGCCCCGTCCAGCGAGGAGACCATGTTGGCCCGCAGCCACGGGCGGCCGGCGGCCACCTGTGCGGGGTAGGCGTAGGTCTCGGCCAGGGATTCGAGCGAGTCCAGGGGCTCGGGGGCGGCGGGGGAGTGTGACGGACGGATCAACTGGCGCATGAGTGGGAGTCTTCCACGCCGACTACCCTTTACTACCGTGCCAGCTGCCTCTCACCCCGAAGCCATAGTCGGAACCACGGTCACCGGTTCCCCGCTCGCGCTGACCGCGCGCCGCCCGGTGGTCCCGGCCGAGCGCCTGGTGGCCGAGATGGTCCCGCCGCCGCGGTTCGCCGGCGTCAGCTTCGGCTCCTACCTGCCCGACGCGACCCAGCCCAGCCAGGCCGAGGCGGTCACGGTGCTGGAGCAGTTCGCCGCCCAGCTGACCTCGCCGGCGCCGGCCAAGCGCGCCGGCTGGTTCCGCAAGGCGCCCAAGGCGCCGGCCGGCCCGGCCGGGGTCTACCTCGACGGCGGCTACGGCGTCGGCAAGACCCACCTGCTGGCCTCGCTCTGGCACGCGGCCCCCGGCCCCAAGGCCTTCGGCACCTTCGTCGAGCTGACCAACCTGGTCGGCGCGCTCGGCTTCCAGCAGGCCGTGCAGACCCTGTCGGGGCACCGGCTGCTCTGCATCGACGAGTTCGAGCTGGACGACCCGGGCGACACCGTGCTGGTCTCCACCCTGCTCTCCCGGTTGGTCGAGGCCGGGGTCAAGCTGGCCGCCACCTCGAACACGCTGCCCGAGAAGCTGGGCGAGGGCCGGTTCGCCGCCACCGACTTCCTGCGCGAGATCCAGGGGCTCTCGGCGCACTTCCGCTCGGTGCGGATCGACGGCCAGGACTACCGGCACCGCGGCCTGCCCGCCGCCCCGCCGCCGTACTCCGACGAGGACGTGGCCAAGCGTGCCGCCGACGCCCCGGGCGCCTCGCTGGACGACTTCGGCGACCTGCTGGACCACCTCTCGGTGGTGCACCCCAGCCGCTACGGCGCGCTGCTGGACGACGTGCACGCGGTCTTCCTGCGCGGGGTGTGCCAGGTGACCGACCAGTCCACCGCGCTGCGCCTGGTGGTGCTGGCCGACCGGATGTACGACCGCGAGCTGCCGATCACCGCCTCCGGGATCCCGTTCGACCAGGTCTTCCCGGAGGAGATGCTGCGCGGCGGCTACCGCAAGAAGTACCTGCGGGCGGTCTCCCGCCTGGTCGCGCTGGCCCGCGACTCGGCCCGGTAGCCGAAGCCGGGCCGCGGGCCCGCCGGTGAAGCGCCCGCCGGCAAAGGGCCCGCTGGAAAAAGATCGCCCCGGCTGTCGGTGGTGGGTCGTACGGTGGGACCGTGCGACCCATCACGAGCATTCAGCGGACCGAGGCGCCCTTCGAGGTCGTCAGCCCCTACCAGCCGAACGGTGACCAGCCCGCGGCCATCGCCGAGCTGTCCCGCCGGATCCGCGCCGGGGAGCGGGACGTCGTCCTGCTCGGCGCCACCGGCACCGGCAAGTCCGCCACCACCGCCTGGATGATCGAGCAGCTCCAGCGCCCCACCCTGGTGCTGGCGCCGAACAAGACGCTCGCCGCCCAGCTGGCCAACGAGTTCCGCGAGCTGCTGCCGAACAACGCGGTCGAGTACTTCGTCTCGTACTACGACTACTACCAGCCCGAGGCCTACGTCCCGCAGACGGACACCTACATCGAGAAGGACTCCTCGATCAACGAGGAGGTCGAGCGGCTGCGCCACTCGGCCACCAACTCGCTGCTCACCCGCCGGGACGTGGTGGTGGTCGCCTCGGTCTCCTGCATCTACGGCCTGGGCACCCCGCAGGAGTACGTGGACCGGATGGTCCCGCTCAAGGTCGGCGAGGAGCTCGACCGGGACGCGCTGCTGCGCCGCTTCGTCGACATCCAGTACACCCGCAACGACCTGGCCTTCACCCGCGGCACCTTCCGGGTCCGCGGCGACACCGTGGAGATCTTCCCGGTGTACGAGGAGCTGGCGCTGCGGATCGAGATGTTCGGCGACGAGATCGAGTCGCTCTACACCCTGCACCCGCTGACCGGCGAGATCATCAAGCAGCACGACTCGGTCTTCGTCTTCCCCGCCTCGCACTACGTGGCCGGGCCGGAGCGGATGGAGCGCGCGGTCGCCGGGATCGAGGACGAGCTGGCGGAGCGGCTGGCCACCCTGGAGAAGCAGGGCAAGCTGCTGGAGGCCCAGCGGCTGCGGATGCGCACCACCTACGACATCGAGATGCTGCGCCAGATCGGCAGCTGCGCCGGCGTGGAGAACTACTCGATGCACTTCGACGGCCGCGAGCCGGGCACCGCGCCCAACACGCTGCTCGACTACTTCCCGGAGGACTTCCTCCTGGTGATCGACGAGTCGCACGTCACCGTCCCGCAGATCGGCGCGATGTACGAGGGCGACGCCTCCCGCAAGCGGACCCTGGTCGAGCACGGCTTCCGGCTGCCCTCGGCGATGGACAACCGCCCGCTCAAGTGGGAGGAGTTCCTGGGGCGGATCGGCCAGACCGTCTACCTCTCGGCCACCCCGGGCCCCTACGAGCTCTCCCGCGGCGACGGCCAGGTCGAGCAGATCATCCGCCCGACCGGCCTGATCGACCCCGAGGTGATCGTCAAGCCGACCGAGGGCCAGATCGACGACCTGGTGCACGAGATCCGGCTGCGGGTCGAGCGGGACGAGCGGGTGCTGGTCACCACGCTGACCAAGAAGATGTCCGAGGACCTCACCGACTACCTGCTCGGCCTGGACATCCGGGTCCGCTACCTGCACAGCGACATCGACACGCTGCGCCGGGTCGAGCTGCTGCGCGAGCTGCGGGCCGGCAGGTACGACGTGCTGGTCGGCATCAACCTGCTGCGCGAGGGCCTCGACCTGCCCGAGGTCTCGCTGGTGGCGATCCTGGACGCGGACAAGGAGGGCTTCCTGCGCTCCGGCACCTCGCTGATCCAGACCATCGGCCGCGCCGCCCGAAACGTCTCCGGCCAGGTCCACATGTACGCGGACAAGATCACCGCGGCGATGGAGAAGGCGATCGAGGAGACCAACCGCCGCCGCGCCGTCCAGCAGGCCTACAACGAGAAGCACGGGATCGACCCGCAGCCGCTGCGCAAGAAGATCGGCGACATCCTGGACACCCTAGCCCGCGAGGAGGTGGACACCGAGGAGCTGCTCAACACCGGCTACCGGGCCGCCGGCAAGGGCAAGGGCAAGGCCCCGGTCCCGGCGCTCGGCGCCGAGAAGGTCACCGACCGGGCCAAGGCCGGCAGCCTGCCCGCGGTGGAGCTGGCCGGGACCATCCAGGAGATGACCGAGCGGATGCACGCGGCCGCGGCCGAGCTGCAGTTCGAGGTGGCCGCCAGGTTGCGCGACGAGGTCAAGGAGCTGAAGAAGGAGCTGCGCCGCTTGAAGGAGGCTGGAATCGCGTAGCAGGAGGCTTGACGTGGCGGGGGCGCCCCTGGTGGGGCGCACCCCGAGGCCCTAGGGTTGGCAGGCGACGTACCGGGCGGACAGCAGCCAGGGGGCCTCAGCCGGGGGACGGCAGCGGGGTGTTCCGACGCTGGGTCGGGTGTGCGAGCGACGCACACGGGCCGAGATGAGGGGAGAACACCGTGTCAGTGAACCTGACCAAGGGTCAGCAGGTGAGCCTGCGCAAGGCGGGTGGCGAGACCTTGAGCCTGGTCCGGATGGGCCTCGGCTGGCGGGCCGCACCCAAGCGCGGCCTGTTCGGCAGCCGGACCCGGCAGATCGACCTGGACGCCTCGGCCCTGCTCTACGCCGAGCGCACCCCGGCCGACGTGGTCTTCTTCCAGCAGCTGGTGAGCAAGGACGGCTCGGTCCGGCACACCGGCGACAACCTGGTCGGCGGCACCGGCGCGGGCGGCGACGACGAGTCGATCGTGGTCGACCTGGCCCGGATCCCGGAGCGGATCACCCAGGTCGTCTTCACCGTCAGCTCGTACACCGGGCAGACCTTCGCCGAGGTGCAGAACGCGCACTGCCGGCTGATCGACGAGGGCACCGGGCAGGAGCTGGCCCGCTACGAGCTGACCGGCGGCGGCGCGCACACCGGGCAGATCATGGCCAAGGTCTACCGCGACCCGGCCGGCGGCTGGGGGATGCAGGCGATCGGCGCCCCGGCCAAGGCCCGCACCTTCCAGGACCTGCTGCCGGCGATCGAGCCGTTCCTCTAGGCCCGGCGGGCGGCTCGGCAGCCGCCGGTCCGGAGCGCTTCCCTTTACCTTCTCTTGGGAGAAGCTGTTACCCTTCTTGGGAACGGAGGGGAGTATTCCCCGACGGTGTTCCCGTCATCACGGCGGCCGCGGACCGGCCGACCCGGGAGCGCCGGCCCCCGCCTCGCGGCGCGGGCGGAAGAGACCTCCGGCAGACGACGGATGCCGGAGGAGCAATCCCGTGCACGTTTCCCCCGCCCTGTGGGCGATCACCATCGGGGTGCTGGTCGCCCTGATCGCCGCCGACTTCTTCATCGGCGGCCGCAAGCCGCACGAGGTCTCGATCAAGGAGGCCGGCACCTGGACCGCGGTCTGGGTGGCGCTGGCGGCGCTCTTCGGCGGCTTCCTCTGGTGGCACGGCGGCGCCCGTCCGGCCGGTGAGTTCTTCGCCGGCTACGTCACCGAGAAGTCGTTGAGCGTCGACAACCTCTTCGTCTTCGTGCTGATCATGGCGAAGTTCGCGGTGCCCAGGATCCACCAGCAGCGGGTGCTGATGTTCGGCGTGATCATCGCCCTGGTGCTGCGGGCGCTCTTCATCGCCGGCGGCGCGGCGCTGATCGCCACCTTCTCCTGGGTCTTCTACTTCTTCGGCGCCTTCCTGGTGTGGACCGCGTGGAAGCTGCTCAAGGAGGCGCGCAAGGGGCACCAGGACGAGCAGTACCAGGAGAACAAGCTGCTGCTGCTGGTCCGGCGGCGCTTCCCGGCCGTCTCCACGCTGACCGTGGTGATGATCGCGATCGGCACCACCGACCTGCTCTTCGCGCTGGACTCGATCCCGGCGATCTTCGGTCTGACCCAGGACCCGTACATCGTCTTCACCGCCAACGCCTTCGCGCTGATGGGCCTGCGCCAGCTGTACTTCCTGATCGGCGGGCTGCTGGAGCGGCTGGTGCACCTGTCCTACGGGCTCTCGCTGATCCTCGGCTTCATCGGCGTGAAGCTGGTGCTGCACGCGCTGCACGAGAGCGGGGTACCGGTGCCGCAGATCGGCATCCCGGTCTCGCTGGGCTTCATCGTGCTGGTGCTGGGCGTCACCACCCTCACCAGCCTGCGGGCCTCGCGGCGGTCGGTCGAGGCCGGCTGACCCGGGCGCAGCCCGGGCCGGCCGGCGCGCGGGCGCGGCCTACCAGCCGCGCTCGCGCCACTCGGGCAGCTGCGGGCGCTCGGCGCCCAGCGTGGTGTCCTTGCCGTGGCCCGGGTAGACCCAGGACTCGTCCGGCAGCACGTCGAACAGCTTGGTGGTGACGTCCCGGTAGAGGCTCTCGAAGGCCGCCTTGTCGTTCCAGGTGTTGCCGACCCCGCCGGGGAAGAGGCAGTCACCGGTGAAGACGTGCGGGTGCCCCTCCGGGTCGTCGTAGATCAGCACGATCGCGCCGGGGGTGTGGCCGACCAGGTGGCGCACGGTCAGCTCCACGTCGCCGACCCGGACGGTGTCGCCGTCGGCCAGCAGCAGGTCGGTGGGCACCTCGATGCCCTCGGCGTCGTGGACCCCCGCCGCGGTGCGGGCGCCGGTGGCGGCCACCACCTCGGCCAGCGCGTTCCAGTGGTCGTGGTGGCGGTGCGTGGTGACCACGGTGGCCAGCTGCTCGCCGACCGTCTCCAGCAGCACCGGGGCGTCGGCCGCGGCGTCGATCAGCAGCTGTTCGTCGGTGGCCCGGCAGCGCAGCAGGTAGGCGTTGTTGTCGAACGGGCCGACCGCGACCTTGGTGATGATCAGGTGGGCGAGTTCCCGCACGTCCGGCGGGCCGCCGACCTTGACGGCTCCGTGGTAGCTCACTGGGTGCTCCTCTGGCGTTTCTGATGGCAGGTCCGGGCGCGAGCCCGTTGGTGCTCCCCGCGCTCCCGAGAGGCGGGGAGAGGTCTCGGGGCTCAGCCCATCGGCGGCAGCTTCGGCAGCGCGGTCCGCGGGTCGGCCAGCGGACCGCCGTCGCGGTGCACCTGCAGGCCGTCCCCGTCCGAGCGGCCGGACAGCCAGGCGGTGAGCGCCCGGATCGGGCCCTCGATCCGCAGCTCGGCCGCATCGCTGCGGTCCGCCGGGCCGAGCAGGGCCTCGGCCCCGGTGTCCTCGGCGACCAGCTGGAGCGCCGGCAGGCCGTCCAGGGTGGCGAACCGGGTGGCCAGCTTGTCGAACTCGGCGGCGGCGAACTCCGCGGGCCAGTGCGCGGCCGTGTAGCCGACGGCCAGGTCGACGTGGTGGTACTCCAGCTCGGCCAGTCGCTTCCACGGTAGGTCGGTGGCGGGGAAGGTGTAACCGTGGCGGTGCTTGAGCTGCACCTGCCAGGCTGCCTCGGGGAGCGTGCCGGCGGCCTCGGCCAGCCGGGCGGCGCTGGCCCGCAGGTCGGCGAGCTGCTCGTCCAGCGGGCGGCCGGCGCCCTGCTGGATGCCCTCCTCGCGGGCGTCCTCGCTGGCGTACTGCGGGATGTCGGTGCCGGTGCGGGCCGACTCGACCAGGTTGACCAGCGAGTCGGCGTTGCGCGCCAGGTGGGCCAGCAGGTGGCCGCGGGTCCAGCCGGGCAGTGCGGACGGCTCGGCCACGGCGCTCGGGTCGAGCCCGGCGACGGTGTGCAGCAGGCGCTCGGTGCTCTCGGCCACCCGGGCCAGGTCGGCGTGCGGGTCGGCCGGTGCGGGCTGCCGGCTGGGTTGGGTCGTCATGGAGGGGCCCCCTTGCTGGTCGTCGGTCGCTGCTTCGTGCTGCTGGTGCGTCCTGCTCTGCTCTGCTCTTCGATCACTAGCCAAGTCGGTCCGGGCCCCGCGGATTCCCGGTGCCGGACTCGAGTCCGGCCGGAGCCGCTGGTGCGGGCCTCGAGCGCGACCGGAGCGGCCCCGGCGCGTGACCGGGCGGCGGTCGTGCTCGTTGGGTGCTCGACGGGAGCCCCGTCGGCGTCCTTCGGGGTGTGCAGGGCGAAGGCTATCGCCGGGTGCGGCGCTGAACAGCGGGTTTCCCGGGATCCGGGCGGTTGTCAGTGCGATGCGCTTCACTCGTTCGGGTGGCTCCGGCTGGGTGAGCTCGATATTCGAACGCCTGATCTATAGGCTGATCGGTGAAACTGGAAGCAGTGTCTGCGGCCCCGCCCCGAGCCCGTTCCGAGTGCCACGGGGACCGCCGGGCCGCACCGTCCGTCCCCGGAGAAAGGCGCCAGTAGCAGTGGCCGACCGCCTCATCGTCCGCGGTGCTCGCGAGCACAACCTGAAGAACGTCTCGCTCGACCTGCCCCGGGACTCGCTGATCGTCTTCACGGGTCTCTCCGGGTCCGGCAAGTCCTCGCTGGCCTTCGACACCATCTTCGCCGAGGGCCAGCGCCGCTACGTCGAGTCGCTCTCCTCGTACGCCCGCCAGTTCCTGGGCCAGATGGACAAGCCCGACGTCGACTTCATCGAGGGCCTCTCGCCGGCCGTCTCGATCGACCAGAAGTCCACCAACCGCAACCCGCGCTCCACCGTCGGCACCATCACCGAGGTGTACGACTACCTGCGCCTGCTCTTCGCCCGGGTCGGCAAGCCGCACTGCCCGCACTGCGGGCGCCCGATCGCCAAGCAGTCCCCGCAGGCGATCGTCGACAAGGTGCTGGAGCTGGCCGAGGGCACCCGCTTCCAGGTGCTCAGCCCGGTGGTCCGGGAGCGCAAGGGCGAGTTCGTCGACCTCTTCGCCGACCTGCAGTCCAAGGGCTACGCCCGGGCCCGGGTGGACGGCGAGACCGTCCAGCTGACCGAGCCGCCCAAGCTCAAGAAGCAGGAGAAGCACACCATCGAGGTGGTGATCGACCGCCTCACCGTCAAGGAGAGCGCCAAGCGCCGGCTGACCGACTCGGTGGAGACCGCGCTCAAGCTCTCCGGCGGCATGGTGGTGCTCGACTTCGTCGACCTGGACGCGGCCGACCCCGAGCGCGAGCGGATGTACTCCGAGCACCTCTACTGCCCCTACGACGACGTGTCGTTCGAGGAGCTGGAGCCGCGCTCGTTCTCCTTCAACTCCCCCTTCGGCGCCTGCCCGGACTGCACCGGCCTGGGCAGCCGGATGGAGGTGGACCCCGAGCTGGTGGTCCCCGACGAGGAGAAGTCGCTCGACGAGGGCGCCATCCACCCCTGGTCCGGCGGCCACGTCCGCGAGTACTTCGGCCACCTGATCGACGCGCTCGCCGGCGAGCTCGGCTTCCGCACCGACATCCCGTGGGCCGGGCTGCCGGCCCGGGCGAAGAAGGCGCTGCTCTACGGCCACAAGGCCAAGGTCGAGGTGCGCTACAACAACCGCTACGGCAAGGCCCGTTCCTGGGTCACCGGGTACGAGGGCGTGATCCCCTTCGTGCAGCGCAAGCACCAGGAGGCGGAGACCGACAGCGGTCGCGAGCGCTTCGAGGGCTACATGCGCGAGGTGCCCTGCCCGGCCTGCCAGGGCACCCGGCTGAAGCCGGTGGTGCTCGCGGTCACCGTGCAGGGCAGGTCGATCGCCGAGGTCTCGGCGATGTCGATCAGCGACTGCGCCGAGTTCCTCAGCGGCATGAAGCTCACCGCGCGGGACAAGAAGATCGCCGAGCGGGTGCTCAAGGAGGTCAACGAGCGGCTGCGCTTCCTGGTCGACGTCGGCCTGGACTACCTCTCGCTGAACCGCGCGGCCGGCACCCTGTCCGGCGGCGAGGCGCAGCGGATCCGGCTCGCCACCCAGATCGGCTCCGGCCTGGTCGGCGTGCTCTACGTGCTGGACGAGCCCTCGATCGGCCTGCACCAGCGGGACAACCACCGGCTGATCGAGACCCTGGTCCGGCTGCGCGACATCGGCAACACGCTGATCGTGGTCGAGCACGACGAGGACACCATCAAGACCGCGGACTGGGTGGTGGACATCGGCCCCGGCGCCGGCGAGCACGGCGGCAAGGTGGTGCACTCCGGCGCGCTCAAGGAGCTGCTGACCAACGAGCAGTCGCTGACCGGCCAGTACCTCTCCGGCAAGCGCTTCATCCCGGTGCCGGCCAACCGCCGGGACCGGGACAAGAAGCGCCAGCTGGTGGTGCAGGGCGCCCGCGAGAACAACCTCAAGGACCTGACCGTCGCCTTCCCGCTGGGCACCTTCACGGCGATCACCGGGGTCTCGGGGTCCGGCAAGTCCACCCTGGTCAACGACATCCTCTACACCCACCTGGCGCGCGAGCTGAACGGCGCCCGCACGGTCCCCGGCCGGCACACCCGGATCACCGGCACCGAGCTGGTGGACAAGGTGGTGCACGTCGACCAGTCGCCGATCGGCCGCACCCCGCGGTCCAACCCGGCCACCTACACCGGCGTCTTCGACCACGTCCGCAAGCTCTTCGCGGAGACCGCCGAGGCCAAGGTGCGCGGCTACCTGCAGGGCCGGTTCTCGTTCAACGTCAAGGGCGGCCGCTGCGAGAACTGCTCCGGCGACGGCACCATCAAGATCGAGATGAACTTCCTGCCGGACGTCTACGTCCCGTGCGAGGTCTGCCACGGCGCCCGGTACAACCGGGAGACGCTGGAGGTGCACTACAAGGGCAAGTCCATCGCCGAGGTGCTGGACATGCCGATCGAGGAGGCGCTGCACTTCTTCGAGGCGGTGCCGGCGATCGCCCGCCACCTGCGCACCCTGAACGACGTCGGCCTCGGCTACGTCCGGCTCGGCCAGAGCGCGCCCACCCTCTCCGGCGGCGAGGCGCAGCGCGTCAAGCTCGCCGCCGAACTGCAGAAGCGCTCCACCGGCCGCACGGTCTACGTGCTGGACGAGCCGACCACCGGCCTGCACTTCGAGGACATCAGCAAGCTGATCAAGGTGCTCACCGGTCTGGTCGAGAAGGGCAACACGGTGATCGTCATCGAGCACAACCTCGATGTGATCAAGACCGCCGACTGGATCGTGGACATGGGCCCCGAGGGCGGCAGCGGCGGTGGCACGGTGATCGCCGAGGGCACCCCGGAGCAGGTGGCCGCGGTGACCGCCAGCCACACCGGCAAGTTCCTGCGCGACATCCTGGGCGACCGGGTGACCGACGAGGCGCCGGTGCCGGCCCCGCGCTCGGCCCGCAAGCGGGCGGCCGGGACCCGCAAGTAGCGACGCCGTCGGAGGTCCGGGCGCCTTGCCCGGACCTCCCACACGGCGCGGTTAGACTGCGCCCGGTCAGCCCAGCCGCACCCCAGGGAGTCCGAAGCGATGTCCGCAACCGCGCCGTCCGCAGCCGCAGCCGAGGCCGCCGAGCAGTCCACCACCACCCGCCGCGCCCTGCTCTGCTGCGGAGCGGCGGTGCTGGCCGGCGGCTCGGCGCTCGCGGTGGCCGGCTGCGGCCCGACCAACAGCATCGCCAAGGGCGACGCCCAGACCTCGGCCGGCCCGGTCGACCTGGGCCCGGCCTCGGCGGTGCCGGTGGGCGGCGGCAAGGTCTTCGCCGACCAGCGGATCGTGGTGACCCAGCCCACCGCCGGCCAGTACAAGGCGTTCAGCGCCCGCTGCACGCACGCCGGTTGCCTGGTCGACCAGGTGACCAAGAACCTGATCCAGTGCCCCTGCCACGGCAGCCGGTTCAACTTCGCCGACGGTACCGTGGCGAACGGCCCGGCCCAGAGCCCGCTGCCCGCCTACCAGGTCACCGTCTCCGGCGGGAACCTCACGGTCACCACCTGAGCGACCGCTGGGCGCCGGCTGGGCGGCGGCTGGGGATAGGGTTTCACCAGTCAGAGCTGCACGAGGGGGACCACGATGGCTGACCCGTCCACCTACCGGCCGGCTCCCGGGGCGATCCCGCTCTCGCCCGGGGTCTACCGGTTCCGGGACGAGCACGGCCGGGTGATCTACGTCGGCAAGGCCAAGAGCCTGCGCCCGCGCCTCTCCTCCTACTTCCAGGACCTGGCGAACCTGCACCCGCGCACCGCCACCATGGTCACCACCGCCGCCTCGGTGGAGTGGACCGTGGTCGGCACCGAGGTCGAGGCGCTGCAGCTGGAGTACTCCTGGATCAAGGAGTTCGACCCCCGCTTCAACGTCAAGTACCGCGACGACAAGAGCTACCCCGAGCTCGCCGTCACGCTGAACGAGGAGTTCCCCCGCGTCCAGGTGATGCGCGGGGCGCACCGCAAGGGCGTGCGCTACTTCGGGCCCTACGGCCACGCCTGGGCGATCCGCGAGACGGTCGACCTGCTGCTGCGGGTCTTCCCGGTGCGCACCTGCTCCACCGGCGTCTTCAAGCGCGCCCAGCAGGTCGGCCGCCCCTGCCTGCTCGGCTACATCGGCAAGTGCGCCGCGCCCTGCGTCGGCAGGATCGACGCGGCCGACCACCGCGAGCTGGCCGAGGAGTTCTGCGACTTCATGGCCGGACGGACCGGCAACCACCTGCGCCGGCTGGAAGAGCAGATGCGGGCGGCGGCGGCCGAGATGGAGTACGAGAAGGCGGCCCGGCTGCGCGACGACATCGAGGCGCTCAAGCGCGCGATGGAGAAGAACGCGGTGGTGCTGGCCGACGGCACCGACGCCGACCTGCTGGCGCTGGCCGAGGACGAGTTGGAGGCCGCGGTGCAGATCTTCCACGTCCGCGGCGGCCGGGTGCGCGGCCAGCGCGGCTGGGTCACCGACAAGGTCGAGGACGTGGACACCGCCGCCCTGGTCGAGCACGCGCTGCAGCAGCTCTACGGGGGCGCCGGCGGCGAGCTCGGGGGCGAGGCGGTGCCGCGCGAGGTGCTGGTGCCCGCGCTGCCCGCGCCGGCCGCGCCGGTGCAGGAGTGGCTGACCGGCCTGCGCGGCGCCCAGGTGGACCTGCGGGTGCCGCAGCGCGGCGACAAGAAGGACCTGATGGCCACCGTGGCGCGCAACGCCCAGCAGGCGCTGGCGCTGCACAAGACCAAGCGCGCCTCCGACCTGACCACCCGCAGCCGGGCGCTCCAGGAGATCGCCGACGCGCTGGAGCTGGACTCGGTCCCACTGCGGATCGAGTGCTTCGACATCTCGCACCTGCAGGGCCAGGACGTGGTCGCCTCGATGGTGGTCTTCGAGGACGGCCTGGCCCGCAAGAGCGAGTACCGCCGCTTCCAGATCAAGGGCTTCGAGGGGCAGGACGACGTCCGCTCGATGCACGAGGTGATCACCCGCCGGTTCCGCCGCTACCTCCAGGAGCGCGAGCAGACCGGCGAGTGGGCGGTGCCCGAGGCCGGCGAGGACGCCACCGAGGAGCTCGACGCCTCCCTCACCACCGAGGACGGCAGGCCCAAGCGGTTCGCCTACCCGCCGCAACTGCTGGTGGTCGACGGCGGCCAGCCCCAGGTGGCCGCCGCGCAGCGGGCACTGGACGAGCTCGGCATCGACGACGTGGCGCTCTGCGGCCTGGCCAAGCGGCTGGAGGAGGTCTGGCTGCCGGGCGAGGACGACCCGGTGGTGCTGCCGCGCAGCAGCGAGGGCCTCTACCTGCTCCAGCGGGCGCGCGACGAGGCGCACCGCTTCGCGATCACCTACCAGCGCAGCAAGCGCGCCAAGCGGCTCACCGGCGGCGGCCTGGACGCCGTCCCGGGCCTGGGCGAGACCCGCCGCACCGCGCTGCTCAAGCACTTCGGCTCGGTGAAGAAGCTGCGGGCCGCGACCGTCGAGGAGATCTGCGCGGTGCCCGGCATCGGGCGCCGGACCGCGGAGACTGTTGTCGCGACGTTGTCCTCCCGGTCACCCGCGGCATTCGCCGTGAACACGGCCACAGGCGAGATCATTGAGGACGACGTGCAACAGCACGTTGCCAGCACCGAAAGCGGGGAAGCGAAGTGACAGTGTCCGACGACGGGGCTCCCACCCGGCCGCAGGTCGGGGAGGAGACCGCCCCCGAGCTGGTGATCATCTCCGGCATGTCCGGGGCCGGCCGCAGCACCGCCGCCAAGTGCCTGGAGGACCTGGGCTGGTTCGTGGTGGACAACCTGCCGCCCGCCCTGATCCCCACCATGGTCGACCTCGGTGCCCGCTCGCAGGGCGCCGTGGCCCGGATCGGCGTGGTGGTCGACGTCCGCGGCCGGCAGTTCTTCGACGACCTGCGGGCCTCGCTGGAGGAGCTGGACAAGCGCGGCATCCGGCTGCGGGTGGTCTACCTGGAGTCCAACGACGACGCCCTGGTGCGCCGGTTCGAGAGCGTGCGCCGCCCGCACCCGTTGCAGGGCGAGGGCCGGATCGTGGACGGCATCGCCCAGGAGCGCGACCTGCTGCGCGAGCTGCGCGGCGAGGCCGACCTGGTGATCGACACCTCGAACCTCAACGTGCACCAGCTGCGGGCCAAGCTGGACGCCCAGTTCGCCGACCACGACGAACCGGAACTGCGCTGCACCGTGATGTCCTTCGGTTTCAAGTACGGCCTGCCGGTCGACGCCGACCTGGTGGTGGACTGCCGCTTCCTGCCCAACCCGCACTGGGTCCCGGAGCTGCGTGCCCGAACCGGTACCGACGCCGAGGTGTCCGACTACGTCCTGCGGCAGCCGGGCGCCAGGGAGTTCCTGGACGGGTACGCCGAGCTCCTGCGCATCGTCACCGAGGGTTATCGGCGGGAGGGCAAGCGCTACATGACGCTTGCCGTAGGCTGCACCGGTGGCAAGCATCGCAGCGTGGCCATGTCGGAGCGGCTGACGAAGCGTCTGATCGCCGACGGCGTGGAAACGGTGCTGGTGCACCGCGACATGGGACGGGAGTGACGGCGGTCCCCACAGCTCCGCCGACTGCACGGAAACTGGGGTAGGTGTGACGGGATACTCGCCAGGGCGGCAATACCAGCACAAGGCCGCCGAGCGGGGCTCCCCGGGCGCACAGCGCAGATCGGCCACCGCGGCCAAGGGTTCCGCGGCCGCCGCCGGCCGGCAGGTCGGCGCCCCCCGGATCACCGCGCTCGGCGGCGGGCAGGGCCTGTCCGCCTCGCTCTCCGCGCTGCGCCGGCTCACCTCCGACCTGACCGCGGTGGTCACCGTCGCCGACGACGGCGGCTCCAGCGGCCGGCTGCGCGCCGAGCTGGGCGTGCTGCCGCCCGGTGACCTGCGCAAGGCGCTGGCCGCGCTGTGCGGGGACGAGGACTGGGGCCGCACCTGGTCCGAGGTGCTCCAGCACCGCTTCACCGGCTCCGGCGAGCTCGGTGGCCACGCGGTGGGCAACCTGCTGATCGTGGCGCTCTGGGAGAAGCTCGGCGACCCGGTGGCCGCCCTGGAGTGGGTGGGCCGGCTGCTCAACGTGCAGGGCCGGGTGCTGCCGATGTCCGCGGTCCCGCTGGACATCGAGGCCCAGGTGCGCGGCCACGACCCGGCCCACCCGGCGCGGATGGTCGCGGTGCGCGGCCAGGCCGATGTGGCGGGCACCCCGGGCACCGTGCAGTCGATCCGGCTGCTGCCCGAGGAGCCGCCCGCGGTGCCGGAGGCGGTGGCCGCGGTGCTGGAGGCGGACTGGGTGGTGCTCGGCCCCGGCTCCTGGTTCACCAGCGTGCTGCCGCACCTGCTGGTGCCGGACCTGGCCAAGGCGCTGATCGGCACCAAGGCCCGCCGGCTGCTCACCCTGAACCTGGCCCCGCAGCCGGGGGAGACCGAGGGCTTCACCCCGCAGCGTCACCTTGAGGTCATCGCCGACCACGCCCCGGACCTCGGTGTGGATGCGATCCTGGTGGACGAGCGCGCGGTCACCGGCGGTGCCTTCGGGCAGGCCGACCTGGCCGGCCTGCAGAAGGCCGCCGAGCGGATGGGCGCGTCGTTGGTGCTGGACACGGTGGCCTCGGCCGACGGCACCCCGCGACACGACCCGGAGCTTCTGGCGGCCGCGTACGACCGGATTTTCCGGACACATGGAAGGATCGGCCCATGGCGATGACGGCAGCGGTGAAGGACGAAATCAGCCGGCTCCCCGTCACCCGGGCCTGCTGTCGCAAGGCCGAGGTGTCGGCGATCCTGCGTTTCGCGGGCGGACTGCACATTGTGAGCGGTCGGATCGTGATCGAGGCCGAGCTGGACACCGGCATTGCGGCCCGGCGGCTGCGCAAGGACCTGCTGGAGATCTTCGGGCACGCCTCCGAGCTGGTGGTGATGGCTCCCAGCGGGCTGCGGCGCGGCAGCCGGTACGTGGTCCGGGTGATCAAGGACGGTGAGTTGCTGGCCCGGCAGACCGGGCTGGTGGACGGCCGGGGCCGGCCGATCCGGGGCCTGCCCCCGGCCGTGGTCTCCGGTGCGACCTGCGACGCCGAGGCGGCCTGGCGCGGTGCCTTCCTGGCGCACGGCTCGCTCACCGAGCCGGGCCGGTCCTCCTCGCTGGAGATCACCTGCCCCGGCTCCGAGGCGGCGCTGGCGCTGGTCGGCGCGGCCCGCCGGCTCGGCATCCCGGCCAAGGCCCGCGAGGTGCGCGGCGCCGACCGGGTGGTGATCCGCGACGGTGACGCGATCGGTGCGCTGTTGACCCGGCTCGGCGCGCACGAGTCGGTGCTGGCCTGGGAGGAGCGGCGGCTGCGGCGCGAGGTGCGGGCCACCGCCAACCGGCTGGCCAACTTCGACGACGCCAACCTGCGCCGCTCGGCCCGGGCGGCGGTGGCGGCCGGGGCCCGGGTGGCGCGGGCGCTGGAGATCCTCGGCGAGGAGGTGCCCGAGCACCTGGCGGCCGCCGGCCAACTGCGGATGCAGCACAAGCAGGCCTCGCTGGAGGAGCTGGGCGCCCTCGCCGACCCGCCGCTGACCAAGGACGCGGTGGCCGGCCGGATCCGCCGGCTGCTCGCGATGGCCGACAAGCGGGCGCTCGAGCTGGGACTTCCCAGCACCGAGGCGAACCTCACCGAGGAGATGGCGCTCAACTAGCGCGCGGCGAAGGCGCGGCGGCGGCGTGGTGCGACGGGCGACCGGGGAGCCCCCGGGTCGCCCCGGCGCCACGCCACCGGCTTGACTCTGGACGGATGTGCTCGGGCGAGCCGCTGGGGGGTAGGGTCGTGGGTGGTCGGGGACAACCCAGTATTTCCACCCCCGTCGGCGTAGTCCGGCGTACCTCAGAGGAGATCGGTTCGTGACGATCCGGGTAGGCATCAACGGATTCGGCCGCATCGGCCGCAACTTCTTCCGCGCTGTCAAGTCCCAGGGCGCGGACATCGAGATCGTCGGTGTCAACGACCTGACCGACACCAAGACCCTGGCGCACCTGCTGAAGTATGACACCACCCTGGGCACCTTCCAGGGTGAGGTTTCGCACACCGAGGACAGCATCACCGTCGACGGCAAGACCTTCAAGGTCACCGCCGAGCGCGACCCCGCCAACCTGCCCTGGGGCGAGCTGGGGGCCGACATCGTCGTCGAGTCCACCGGCATCTTCACCAAGGCCGACGCCGCCAAGAAGCACCTCGCCGCCGGCGCCAAGAAGGTCATCATCTCGGCGCCCGCCACCGACGAGGACGTCACCATCGTGATGGGCGTCAACGACGACAAGTACGACGCCGCCAAGCACACGATCATCTCCAACGCCTCCTGCACCACCAACTGCGTGGCGCCGATGGCCAAGGTGCTGAACGAGAGCTTCGGCATCGTCAAGGGCCTGATGACCACGGTCCACGCGTTCACGAACGACCAGGTCACCCTGGACTTCCCGCACAAGGACCTGCGCCGCGCCCGGGCTGCGTCGCAGAACATCATCCCGACCTCCACCGGCGCCGCCAAGGCCACCGCCCTGGTGCTGCCGGAGCTCAAGGGCAAGCTGGACGGCACCTCGCTGCGCGTCCCGGTCCCGACCGGTTCGATCACCGACCTGGTCGTCACCCTGGAGCGCGAGGTCACCAAGGAGGAGGTCAACGCGGCCTTCCAGAAGGCCGCCGAGGGCGCCCTGAAGGGCATCCTGGCCTACACCGAGGACCCGATCGTCTCCTCGGACATCGTGAACGACCCGTCGTCCTGCATCTTCGACTCGCAGCTGACCATGGTTCAGGGCAACCAGGTCAAGGTGCTCGGCTGGTACGACAACGAGTGGGGCTACTCGAACCGCCTGGTCAACCTGACCACCCTGGTCGGTGGACAGCTCTGAGCCAGCGGGAGCTGACGTGATGTGAGGGCCGGGGCCCGGAGGCCGTGCACGTCGCCTCCGGGCCCCGGCCCTGCCCGCCCTTCCCTCGGGGCCCACCCGTGTAGTACCTGTACCTGCTTAGGTGGCCCGACGCTGCGCCACTCCCAGCGTCAACCCCTTCTCCCAGGAGACCGAGAGACCGTGAAGACCATCGACGAGCTCATCCAGGACGGTGTCGAAGGCCGGCGGGTTTTCGTCCGCGCCGACCTGAACGTGCCGCTGGACGGCACCACCATCACCGACGACGGCCGGATCCGCGCCGTCGCCCCGACGATCGCCAAGCTGGCCGAGGCCGGCGCCAAGGTGATCGTCGCCTCCCACCTCGGCCGCCCCAAGGGTGCGCCGGACCCGCAGTTCTCGCTCGCCCCCGTCGCGGTGCGCCTGGGCGAGATCCTCGGCCGGACCGTCTCCTTCGCGGCCGACACCGTGGGTGACAGTGCGAAGGCCACCGTCGCCGCCCTGGCGAACGGCGAGGTCACGCTGCTGGAGAACCTGCGCTTCAACGCGGGCGAGACCAGCAAGGAGGACGCCGAGCGCGGCACCTTCGCGGACGCGCTGGCCGCGCTCGCCGACCTCTACGTCGGCGACGGCTTCGGCGCGGTGCACCGCAAGCACGCCTCGGTCTTCGACCTGCCGAAGCGGCTGCCGCACGCGGTCGGCGACCTGATCGCCACCGAGCTCGGAGTGCTGAAGAAGCTCACCGACGACGTGCAGCGCCCCTACGTGGTGGTGCTCGGCGGGGCCAAGGTCTCCGACAAGCTCGGGGTGATCGACAACCTGCTGAAGAAGGCCGACCGGATCCTGATCGGCGGCGGCATGGCGTACACCTTCCTCGCGGCCAAGGGCCACGAGGTGGGCATCTCGCTGCTGCAGGCCGACCAGAAGGACACGTGCCTGGAGTACCTGGCCGAGGCCGAGAAGCGGGGCGTGGAGTTCGTCCTGCCGCTGGACGTCCTGGTCTCCGCGGACTTCCCGGACCTGAAGACCAAGGCGCCGGCCAGCTTCGACGTGGTGGCCAGCGACGCGATCCCCGCCGACCAGGAGGGCCTGGACATCGGCCCGAAGACGCGGGAGCTGTACACCTCGAAGCTGGCGGACGCGGGCACCGTGTTCTGGAACGGTCCGATGGGCGTCTTCGAGCACCCGGACTACGCGAACGGCACCAAGGCCGTCGCGCAGGGGCTGCTCGACAGCCCCGGCTTCACCGTGGTCGGCGGTGGCGACTCGGCCGCCGCGGTCCGCATCCTGGGCTTCGACGAGAACGCGTTCGGTCACATCTCGACCGGCGGCGGAGCGAGCCTCGAGTACCTGGAGGGCAAGACCCTCCCCGGCATCGCCGCTCTGGAGGACTGAGCATGGCCGAGCGTCTCCCGCTGATGGCGGGCAACTGGAAGATGAACCTCAACCACCTCGAGGCCATCCAGCACACCCAGAAGCTGGCCTTCGCGCTGGCCGACAAGGACTACGAGGCGGTCGAGGTCGCCGTCCTGGTCCCGTTCACCGACCTGCGTTCGGTGCAGACCCTGGTCGACGGCGACAAGCTGAAGATCAGGTACGGCGCCCAGGACATCTCGCAGCACGACGCCGGTGCCTACACCGGCGAGGTCTCCGGCCCGATGCTGGCCAAGCTGAAGTGCACCTACGCGGTGATCGGCCACTCGGAGCGCCGCCAGTACCACGGCGAGAACGAGGAGATCGTCAACGCCAAGGTGAAGGCCGCCTACCGCAACGGGATCACCCCGATCCTGTGCATCGGCGAGCCGCTGGAGATCCGCAAGGCGGGCACCCACGTCGAGTACACCCTGGCGCAGCTGGACGGTGCGCTCGAGGGCCTGGCGGCGCCGCACGCCGAGTCCCTCGTGATCGCCTACGAGCCGGTCTGGGCGATCGGCACCGGCGAGGTGGCCACCCCCGAGGACGCGCAGGAGGTCTGCGCCGCGATCCGGGCCCGGCTGGCCGAGCTGTACGACGCCGAGCTGGCCGAGAAGGTGCGCATCCTCTACGGCGGCTCGGTGAAGTCCTCCAGCGCCGCGGGCCTGATGGCCAAGCCGGACGTGGACGGCGGGCTGGTCGGTGGAGCCTCGCTGGAGGCGGACGAGTTCGTCCGGATCGTGCGTTACCGCGAGCAGGCAGTAGGCTAACGCCCTCGCAGCAACGTAGTCTTTGGGCCGGACCACCTTCCCGGGTGGTCCGGCCCTTCGCCCATGAACGAGAGAGTGGTCCCGCCGTGATTCTCGGGTTCTCGATTGCCCTGATCATCTTCAGCTTCCTGATGATCCTCCTGGTGCTGCTGCACAAGGGGAAGGGTGGCGGTCTGTCCGACATGTTCGGCGGTGGCGCGATGTCTGCCGGTGGCGGTTCGGCCGTCGCCGAGCGGAACCTGGACCGCATCACCATCATCGTCGGCCTCTGCTGGTTCGCCTGCATCGTCGTACTGGGTCTGCTGATCAAGGTCAAGAGCTGATCGCGCCTCAGTTCTGAAGGCGGTGCGGACAGATCCTTATCCGCTCCGTACACTGGGACAACTTGCCGCTGCCCGCAGCGGGCGGCCAGTCGGCAGAGCCTGGGCAGGACCAGGCGGTTAAGGGCACGCAGGGAGTCAGACCGTGGCAAGTGGCAACGCCATCCGTGGCAGCAGAGTCGGAGCCGGCCCGATGGGCGAGGCGGAGCGCGGCGAGTCCGCCCCCCGCAACCGGATCTCCTTCTGGTGCGCCAACAAGCACGAGACGCGCCCCAGCTTCGCCGCCGACGCCGTCATCCCGGACACCTGGGACTGCCCGCGCTGCGGGTTCCCGGCCGGGCAGGACGAGCTCAACCCCCCGGCGCCGTCGCGCAACGAGCCGTACAAGACGCACCTCGCCTACGTGCGCGAGCGGCGCACCGACGCCGACGGCGAGGCGATCCTCGCCGAGGCACTGGCCAAGCTGCGGGGCGAGATCTGAGAACCGAGCTCCCCGGAGCCGGAACCAGTAGGGGGGGGGGGGGAGAAAGGGGCAACCCCCCCTCCTTTTTTTTCCTCAATTTTTAGCCTAGGTATGGGGGGTGGGATCTGGTAGTCACCCTACCCCCCCCCCCC
>NZ_JBNQTI010000027.1:0-68814 GCF_050325825.1 Kitasatospora sp. LaBMicrA B282 | reverse complement strand
GGACGCCGGCGCGGGGGTGCGGGTGGCGGCGCCGGCCGGGGAGCCGGTGGCCACGGTCAGGGCGGGGCCGAGCGCGAGCAGCGCGGCCACGGCGAGCACCCGGCGCGGGCGCGAGCCGGCTCCCTGGGCGGTGCGCACGAGTGGTGGCCCGAAAACGGACCTTCTGAGAGCGGACCTTCTGAAAGCGGACATGGCGTTTCCTCCGTGCGGTCAGGCAGGGAAGGGAAGTGGGGGACACGCGCTGCCCGGCGCCGTTCGCGGTCGGCGCCGGGCTGTGACCGAGGATCAGCCCTTGACCGGCCCGGGTCAACGACGGTGCGGAGCGCTCCGCTTCGGGTGTGAACGCCGGCCGCCGAGTGTGAACGGCACCGGTCGCTGCCCTCCGGCAGGGTGACAGCGCCCAGCGGTCATGTGAATATTCACCACCGGCAGGGCAGCGAGGGAGGCCGCCATGGGGCGCACGGCCAGTGTCCGACCAGGGGGCCACGGCGACGTGCCGGGCAGCCGCCCCGACCTCGCCACCGTGCTGCGCACCGGCCCCTTCCACCTCGCCCTGCGCACCGCGCTGGCCGCCCGCGGACTGGCCCTGCACCGGGTCCAGCAGCACCTCGCGCAGCGCGGGGTGCACGTCGGGGTGACCAGCCTCAGCTACTGGCAGCAGGGCCGCCGCCGCCCCGAACGCCCCGAATCACTGCGCGCGGTCCGGGCGCTGGAGGAGGTGCTGGAACTGCCGGCGCACTCGCTGACCCGGCTGCTCGGCCCGCGCCGCGGGCAGCCCACCGCGCCACCCGCCCCGACCGTGGCGGTCCGCCCCTACCGCGACCTGATCGCCCCCGCCGCCGCGGTCGACCAGTTGCTCGCCGCCCTCCCCGGCCCGCGCGACACCGGCCTGCACACGGTCACCCACATCGAGCGGATCCGCCTCGGGCCGGACCGGCGACTGCTGCGCCGCGACTCCCAGCACGCGGTGCGCGCCCACCGCGACGGCGTCGACCGCTACCTGGCGATCCACCAGGGCGACCCGGGCTGCGAGGTCGCCGAGGTCCGGGTGCGGGCCACCGAGAACTGCCGGGTCGGCCGGGTCCGGCGCGACCAGGCCTCCCAACTCGTCCTCGCCGAACTGCTGCTGGACCGCCGGCTGCGGACCGGTGAGACCCACCTGCTCGGCTACGGCTTCGACGACGCCCCCGGGTGCGGCCCGAGCACCGAGTACGTGCGCGGCTTCCACTCCGGCACCGGGCAGTACGTGCTCCAGGTCAGCTTCCACCCGCGGGCGCTGCCGGTGCGCTGCCACCGCTTCGCCCTCAGCGCACCGGGCGTCGAGCCCTACGAGAGCGAGGAGTTGACCCTGGACGGCCAGCACGGCGTGCACCTGGTGGCCGGCGGCCTGGGGCCCTGCCTGCTCGGGATCCGCTGGGCCTGGGAGTGAGCCTCCGTCACTCCTGGAACTCCATCACCAGATTGTCGTGCAGCGGACGGTAACCGAGCTTCTGGTAGATCGAGTTGCTGACCGGGTTGGCCAGGTCGGTGTAGAGCAGCACCTCCTCGGCGCCGCGCAGCGCGGCCCGGGCCGAGACGGCGGCGGTGGCGGCGCTCCCGTAGCCGTGCCCGCGCTCCGCGGCGGGGGTGTAGACCGGCGCGACCCGCACCATCCCCGCCACCACCGCCGAGGCGGCCGCCAACGAGACCGGCCGCCCACCGTCCTCCCAGAGCCGGACGTCACCGGTCTCCAGCCGGACCCGCACCAGGCCCTCGACGTTTCGGATCGTAGCCCCGACCTCCGCGGCGAACTCCCGCCACCAGCGGACCAGCAGCTCGAAGTCCTCCGGCCCGGCCGCCCGGGCCCGCCCCGGCACCTCGGGCACCTCCAGCTCGCCCAGCCGGTAGAGCCGCAGGTTCTCCCGCACGGCGGCGGTGTGGCCGAACCGCGCGGTCCAGGCCTCGGCGAAGCCCGTCACCGCCGTGTCCGGCCCACCCACCGAGGTGATCTCCGCGCGCGCCGCGGCGGGCAGCGCGCGGGCCAGCTCGGCGGCGACCGCGGCCGGCATCCCGCTCAGCCGCAGCGGCTGCGGCCGGGTCTGGATCCACGCCGCGCCGGCCGCTCCCCCGGGCTGCGCGGACCACCAGCCGAAGCGCGGCGGCAGCTCCGGGTCACCGCCCACCCAGGAGCCGTGGGCCAGGTTGTGGACCAGGGTGAGCAGCACCGTGTTCTCCGCCCGGGTGGCGGTCAGGAACTCGGCGGTGGCGGCGCGGAAGTCGGGCAGCGAGTCGGTGAAGGTCCAGGTCATGGACCGATCCTGGGACACCCGCGACCTGCGGCGCACGCCAATTTCCCGGTGCTGGACCTCCTAGTGCCTAGTGGTGCCGCACCCCGAGTTGCTCGCCCAGCTGTGCCGGATCCGTGGTCGGCGCCTGGCAGGCGAAGTGGCGGCAGACGTAGGCCGCCGGCGCACCGTCCCGCAGCGGCCGGTCCGCGAGCAGCGGCACCTCGGTCCCGGCAGCCGGCTCGCCGACCGCCACCACCGCCCCCGGCGCGGTGGCCAGCAGCGCGGTGCGGTGCAGCGCGGCGGTCCGCGGATCGCCCACCGGGCCGACCACGGCGACCTCGCGCGGCCCGTCCAGCAGCGCCTCGGCCGCCGCCAGCCCCCAGCCGATGAACCGCGGCGCCTGCCCCGCCAGCGCGGCGACCACGCCCAGCGCCCGCTCGGCGGCGGTGCGGTGGCGCTCCGAGCCGGTGTAGGCGGCGTAGCTCAGCAGCGCCTGGGCGGCGGCGGTCCAGCCGGAGGGGGTGGCGTTGTCGGTCGGGTCCTGCGGGCGGCGGATCAGCTCCTCGGCGTCGTCGGCGGTGTCGTACAGGCTGCCGGTGGCCTCGTCCGCGAAGTGCTTCAGCACGGTGTCCAGCAGCCCGCCGGCCAGCTTCAGCCAGGCAGCCTCACCGGTCACCGCGTACAGCGCGAGGAAGCCCTCGGCCACGTCCGCGTAGTCCTCCAGCACCCCCGCGTTCGCACCGGGCCGCCCGTCCCGCGAAGTGCGCAGCAGCCGCCCCTCCGCGCTGAGGTGGACGCTGAGCAGCAGGTCGGCGGCGCGCTCGGCGGCGGCCACCAGGTCGGGGCGGTCGAGCAGCGCGCCGCACTCGGCCAGCGCGGCGATCGCCAGCCCGTTCCAGGCGGCCACCACCTTGTCGTCCCGCGCCGGGGCCGGACGCTCGGCCCGGGCCGCCAGCAGGGTGGCCCGCAGCTGCGCGTACTCGGCCTCGTCGGCCGGGTCGGCGAGCAGCTGGAGCACCGAGCGGCCCTCCTCGAAGGTGCCGGTCGCGGTGACCGAGAAGAGCCGGGCCGCGGTGGCGGCGTCGGCCGGGCCGAGCAGGTCCACCAGCTGCCCCGGCTCCCACACGTAGTAGGCGCCCTCGGCGGACTTCCCGGTCTCCGGGTCCACGCTGTCCGCGTCCAGCGCGGAGGCGAACCCGCCCTCGGCGGTGCCCAGTTCCCGCACCAGGAAGTCGGCGCTGTCCAGCGCCACCCGGCGGGCCAGCTCGTCCCCGGTGGCCCGCCACAGGTGCAGGTAGACCCGGATCAGCAGGGCGTTGTCGTACAGCATCTTCTCGAAGTGCGGCACCACCCAGCCCGCGTCCACCGCGTACCGGGCGAAGCCGCCGCCGAGCTGGTCGTAGATGCCGCCGCGGGCCATCGCCGCCGCGGTCCCCCGGACCTGCTCCAGCGCCGCCGCGGAACCGGTGCGGGCATGGTGCCGGAGCAGGAACTCCAGCACCATCGACGGCGGGAACTTGGGCGCGCCGCCGAAACCACCGCGCTCCGGGTCGAAGCTGCGGCTCAGCCCCACCAGCGCCTGGTGCAACTCCTTCTCCCCGGGCGGCGCCACCCCGACACCGGCCCCGTACACCGCGGCCCGCTCGGCCAGCTCGGCCCGGATCCGCCCGGCCACCTCGCCCACCTCGTCCCGCCGCTCCCGCCAGGCCGCGTCCACCCCCTCCAGCACCTGCCGGAAGCTCGGCATCCCGTGCCGGGGCTCCGGCGGGAAGTACGTGCCGAAGTAGAAGGGCGCCTTCTCCGGCGTCAGGAAGACGGTCATCGGCCACCCACCCTGCCCGGTCGCCGCCTGCACCGCCTCCATGTACACGGCATCCACATCCGGCCGCTCCTCGCGGTCCACCTTCACAGCCACGAACCGCTCGTTCAGGTACCCGGCGACAGCGGCATCCTCGAAGCTCTCGTGCGCCATGACGTGACACCAGTGACAGGCCGCGTACCCGACACTCAGCAGCACCGGCACCCCCCGCCGCGCCGCCTCCGCGAACGCCTCGGGGGACCACTCCCACCAGTCCACGGGGTTCTCGGCGTGCTGCTGGAGGTAGGGGGACGTGGCGTCGGCCAGCCGGTTCATACCGGCATCGTCGCACGATCAGGCCCTTCCGACCTACGACATCTGCGACTCCGGCCGGGCCCCGCACCTCAGCGGTCGAACGCTGCCCCCGCACCACCCTGCATCACCACGCCTGACGCGTGAAGCGCACGCCCGCAACCGTGCCGCACGGGCGAGAGTGCGGCGGGCACGATCACCTTCGCCACCAAGCCCTGCCACTTTGACGGCGGACGAGCCCGCCGCAGCCATCGTCGCCACGACCACGCCGCCGATCATGGCGTGCGAGGAACTGGACGGGATCCCGAGGTGCCAGGTCGCCAGGTTCCACAGGATGCTGCCGGCCAGGCCCGCCGTCACCAAGGTCCGGGGCACGGTGTGGCTCTCCACCAGGCTGCCGGCGACGGTCGCCGCGACGGCCGTGGATCAGGGCGCTCGGCAGGGGCGTAGTGGAGATCGAGCCGCCGCAGGGCATGGCGAGCGAGTCGGCCTCGGCGGCGGTGATCCTCTCCTCCACCGACTTCGTCTACACACTCTCCACCACCCACGTCGTCACCGGCTCGGGCCTGGGCAAGACGAGCATCGAGGTCCGTTGGCACATCGCCCGCCGGATGGTGACGGCCTGGCTGCTCACCCTCCCCGCAGCCGGCGTGGTCGGCACGCTCGCCCACGGGGTGGCGCAGGCATCGGCGGGATGGCCGGGGTAGTGGTGATCTTCGTAATCCTGGTGCCGTCCTCAATCGCCTTCTACGTCGCCTCCCGTCACCCGGCCGTCACGCCAGAGAACGTCAACCCCGCATGGAGCGGCCAGGTCGCCCCGGCGGCCCTGCCGGAGGAGGGGAGACGGTCAGGTGAACACTTGGATCAACCTCAACGCCCTCTGGAAGATCACCGTCGTCGGCACCCTCACCAACGCCGGCATCCCCGCCCTCTTCACCTCGGCCTGCGCACCCTCAGCCCGCCGCCCCGCACCCCCGCGGCGGGGCTGGCGCCAGCCCGCTGGGCTACACCATCGCGGCGGTCTGCTTCGCGATCGTGCTGTTGACAGCATCGTGCAGTGAAACCGGCCGTGCCCCGGCAGGCGGGCACACAGTGCCGTGCACGCCATGAGAACGGGACAATGGAGGTATGCCAGCTGTACCGCCCTCCAGCCCTGAGGTCTCGGCCCGGATGAGTCGCCAGACCAGCCGCGACACAGCGGCCGAGCAAGCCGTACGAAAGATCCTCCATGCCTCGGGTTACCGCTATCGCACCCACTTTCCCGTGCCCGGTATGCGCCGACGCAAGATCGACATCGCGTTCACGCGAGCCAGGTTGGCCGTTCTCATCGACGGCTGCTTTTGGCACGGCTGCCCGGAGCACGCCACGAGCCCCAAGGCGAATGCGGACTGGTGGCGGCAGAAGCTCGACCGCAACATCGCACGGGATCTGGAGACGAACGCCCAGCTGATATCCGAGGGTTGGACGGTCATGCGCTTCTGGGAACACGAGTCACCGGACACCGTCGCGTGCACGGTCGCCACGGCCGTGGAAGAGGAGAAGGCGGCTCGCACGGCTCCTCGTAAAGAGCCATCGGCCCCCGGACAACACCGCCGCGGTGAGGGGGCACCGCATGGAGCAGCGGCCCCGGCACTGCGGACTCGACAGGCCAAGGGCACCTGACGCTCAGCGCACCCCTGTGCTCACGACCAGCCGATCGACGCAGCGGCCCGCACCGGCGGCACCGTCGCGGCGGCCGGATAGACTTCAGCCCCATGAGCAGCCCAGGAACACAGATCGACCCTCTCGATGGAGTCCGCATCCTGGACCTCTTCGCGGGTCCAGGCGGTCTTGATGTGGCCGCGCACTTCCTGGGGTACAAGAGTATCGGCATCGAATGGGATCGGAACGCCTGCGAAACCCGTTATGCGGCCGGTCTGCCGACGTTCCACGCCGATGTCAGCGTCATGCGCCAGACACGCTTCGACGAGATCCCCCGGTCAGTGGACGTGTTGGCCGGCGGCCCCCCGTGCCAGTCCTTCTCCGTGGCGGGACGTGGTGCCGGAAGGGCAGCGCTCGACACGGTGAAGGAGTTCATCCGCCGACTCGTCTCCGGCGAAGACGAAGCCCGGATCGACGAGGACCTGCACTCCCTGAACGTGGATCCACGCACCGCACTGGTCTTGGAACCCCTCCGCTGGCTGCTCAAGGCGATAGAGACCGAGGGCCGTGACCCGTATCGGGTGATCGTCCTGGAACAGGTGCCCGCGGTGCTGCCCTTGTGGGACGTCTACGCCCAACTTCTGCGCAGTGGCGAAGGACGACTCGGAGGCGTCAAGTACGAGGCGGATTGCTGGGAGTTGAAGACCGAGCAGTTCGGGGTCCCACAGACACGCACTCGAGCGGTGCTCATCGCGCGTCTCGTGGGCTCCGGTGCTGTCTCACGGCCCAGCACGACAAACCGCCCCTTCGACGTACATCGCAGAGGGGGCAACACGGGCCAGACAGAGGCGTTCACGATCGATTCCCGTCCCACAGACAACTGGGTCTCCATGGCGGAGGCGCTCGATGCCGCTGACGCCCTGCCAGGATCGTCGGTCGAGATGTCCAGGTTCCGCTCCGAGGGCGGGACGAAGTTCTTCGTCGTATCCAACTACGGATCCAACGGCAATCCCAAGAAGCGCGGTCGGCGGCTCTCCTCCGAACCCGCCTTCACCGTCACCGGAAAGGTGTCCCGCAACAAGATCTACCGGACTCAAGTGGATTACGAAGAAAACGAATTCGATCGTTTCACGATCGCCGAGTCCGGCGTACTGCAGACCTTCCCGCACAACTTCCCCTGGTCGGGCAACGACCAGGCGCAGCAGGTCGGAAACGCCGTGCCGCCCCTGCTCGGCATGCACGTGCTCAGCAATGCTCTGAGCGGTACCGCTCCGTCGGAGGCGCAGTTGGCGGACTCGACGACCTGGCGGGAGGTGAGCCCCGACCTGACTGCTCGGCTACGTGACATCGGATGCGGTGACCGGACCCGATGCCCCGAGGACAGCCACAAGGTCAGACAGGCTCGCCGGAAGCCCGCCCTCTGACCGACACATCGGCGAACAGTTCCTCGAAGTGGGCGAGCAGGTGCCGCACCGCGTCGTCCGGAACCCGTTCCTCCTCTGGTCCGTCCGGCAAGGTGCTCCGCGGAGCAGGCAGAGCGGAGGCCGCTCCCTCGATCCACTCACGCACGGCGTCTCCGTCACGATCGACGTCGGGGGCGATGACGTCGTACATCAGGGTGGCCGCTGCGGCGTTGATCGCCGGCATCAACGCATTGACCTCTCGCCCGGTCCGCACCGTTCCCCGCTCCAGGAGTCGGACCAGGGCCTGAGCGGTCGGGCGGTGGTCGATGACATCGAGCCGCACCGCGGAATTGAGCATGTCCTGGTTACTGCAGGCGACGACAACAGGCCGGTAGTCCGGGCCGTCACGGAACAGCTCGGCTGTCCACCAGAGCCTGGCGAATGCCTGCTTGTAGTGCGGGCCGACGAACCTGTCCCGGGCCACGGCGCGGGGTGACCCGTCGGCCCTCGGGTCGGGCAGGTGACGCCACACGACGTAGTCGGGCGCCACTCCGAGGGCCAGGTAGGTCCAGAAACCCTTCTCCGCGGCTTCCCTCCGAGTCAGTCGAAGGGCTTCGTGGAGTCTCGGCGCCAACCACGCGTCTGCCGCGGTCGGCCGTTCGGAGCGGAACATGTCCATCGCGTCGTCGATCAGGTCCCGGACACGGTGCAACTCCGCTCGCGCGTCATCACCGGGCAGCGGTTCCGCCGCCTTGTTCAGGGCGATGGAACGGACATCGTCCTGCCCTTCGAGCACTCCCGCCGTCAGGTATTCGGCGGCCTGCGCATCGGAGATCAGAGCAAGCCGCTCCGGCAGGTGCTCCGGTCGGGAAGTCACGCGTGGGTCTCCTGCTCGAATCGTTCGATATCACGGACAGCAGCGGTCAAGGCCTTGGGAACATCGGCGCGACGAGCTGCGGCGTACTGGATCCGCGGTTGCAGATCGGTCCAGCTTCCCTCGCCGACACGCCTGTTGTGGACTTCGCGCAGAGCCGCCTCGGCCGATCGCCCGGGCACGATGTCCGGAAGCATCTCGCGGAGCACCGCGCCCCGCCAGTCCGGTGGGAAGAGCGGGGTCCCGTCCTCCTCGATCTCCAGGTCTCCGATGGCCGTGTGGAACACCGCCGTCCACACCTCCGCGCACATCTGCGCCAGCAGCATCTCGCCCACCATGGTCTCCATCTTCGAACCCGGGCTCTGGACGAGTGCCGCGAATCCCTCGAAGTCGGAGTTCAGACGCACTGCGGGCATCCGTCCGGCGATGTCCACTATCCAGGGAACTTCCCTGAAAGGCCTCAACCACTCCTTGCCGCGAGCGAAACTTACAGTGGTGACGTCTAGTTGACGATCCCTCAATGGCGCGTCGGAGATGACGTCGACGAGCCACTCCTGCTCGGTGGACCCGATGATCCTGCCCGCCACACCTCCCACCGTGGCAACCACGTGCACGGCGAGGGACGCCCGGTCGACGTGGCTGTCCCGGTCGAGTTCGACCTCCCCGGCCCATTCCTGGCCGCCATCGGAGCCGGGCGTCAACCGGGCCACCGTTCGGGCGTTGGTGATTCCCTCCGTCAGTACGGCGACGACGACGACGTCCGACCAGTGCTTCTTCGTCTCGATCTCCCGAGCAGGCACCGTCACCGCCAGTGAGAGCCTGGCTGTGTGCCAGTCGTCCCGTTCCGCCATGCCGAGCGCGACGACCTGCTCGACCACCGACCACCCACGGGACTCCAAGTATTCCCGGCTGTCGCCCGGACCGCGCAGCCGGACCGCGGTGACCCTGGTCGTCACCGGACCGGTCAACCGGGGGTAGGCGTAGGCTCTCATGCCTCGGCCTCCTTGCTCTCCTGAAGTTCGACGACGAGTCCAGCCAGCCCGGCTCGTACCGGATGCGTCGACACGTCGGTGACGCCGCGGAACACCGCGCGGCGCGCACCCGGCGCGAAATGCAGCACACCGTCGACCAGTTCGCAGTTGCTGACGGCGGCCAGCTCGGACCATCGAACCAACGGTTTTGGACCGGAACGCACTTCCACCTTCGCCACGGGGCTCATGGCCCACGCCTCCTCTCCCGGGGACACCTTGACCACAGCCGTGATCAGCCAGGCGCCGGAGGAGTCGATGACAGTTTCCAGCTCATCGAGCCTGGGCGGCGTGACCGTACCCCTGACCTTGACGGTGGGCTTCCCAGAAATCTTCAGTCGCTTGCTCACCCTGCTCGTGCCGTCGCGCTTGTCCTTCCTCTCGACCGCCACGAGCTGCTGCACCGCCTTGTTGATCTCCCACGTCATCGCCGCGATCCGACGGTGCGCCGAGGGCGAGTAGCGCGTTCTCAGTTCGTCGGTCTGACCCCACTTGTTGTGCTCCGGCGGCTCCGAGGCACGCAGGAACTCCTCCGCCTCGACGGCGAACGGTGCGTCCTCCCCCGCCGCCCGGCCCGCGAGCAGCACGGCCTGGAACGGGTTGGTCCCGACAGGAAGCCCTGGCACCCGGCTGGTCCTGACCGTCATGCGGTTTCCGCGCATCGCGGTCACCTGGTTGATCCTGCCATCCGCGTCCGTGGCATCGGTGACCAGCAGCACCGCTCGGTGCTCGCCCGTGGTGCCGGCGAGGCCCTCCCGCTCGGGGAGGTTCAAGCGCACCGTGGTGAGAGCCACCTGCCCCGCAGCGGTGAGCCGGTCCACCGTGGTACCGGCCAGGAAAGCCTGGAGCGCTCGGGCACGAGCGGGCTGGTGCAGCTGGGGATCGACCCGCTCCTCCGCGATGTGCGCCACTCCGTTGCGCAGCGTTCGGACCGACGCCTCCAGAAGCGGGGGACGATCCCCTCCCGCCGTCATCGCGGCCCAGAAGTTGCGTCCAAGCGCGCCGACCAGACGCTGATGCATGCGCTCCAGACTGTCCTCGTCGTCACTCGGGTCGCCGTCACCGTCAGGTCCGGCACCGACGAGGCTGGCCACGTCGTGCGCCCCCACGATCAGGAAGGACGTCCCGGGGTCGTCGTGCTCCCTGGTGAGGTGCAGGCGTTCGGCCGTCTCCTCGTCCGCCCACCAGGATCGGACGACGCTCGCGTTCTCCGCCGCGGGGTCGGGCTGCCCGAGCCAGGCGGGACCCGCGAATCTCTCGCCGGCCACCTCCCGCCACGGCAGGTCGAGCCGCCCGATCAGCCGGCGCCTGGTGCGTCCCTCGTGCGCTTCGGAGAGTGTCGAGTTCATGAGCACGAGGCCGAGCCGACTGGTGGCCCACAGGGTCGCCTTCCCGAGGCCGTACGAGCCGCCGGCCGAGGCGTCCGCCTTCCGGCTGTCGAGCTGACGTCGGACCACAGCGGCGAACCGGCCGTCCTCGTAGTCGTCGCCGGTCAGGCCGCTCGCGTTGTAGTCGTCGATGCGGAGCAGGACCAGCCGTTCCCGCTCGGACATCTCGCGCAGACCTGTGCTGATGACGCGTCCGACCTTCTGGTCCTGTGCAGCGGCAGCCTCGTAGTGCGACCTGAGGTCGTCCCAACGGATCGCGTCGCGGAATCGGGCCAGATGGCCCCCGGTCAGCTCGTGGAGCGTGTAACGGACCCTGACCGGACGGTCGTTCCGCCGATCACGCTCGTCCAGGCTGTTCTGCGTGGCTTCGCGTGCCAGTACTTCCAGATCCGCCTCGAAGGCGAACGCGGCCGCGTTGCCGAACTCCCGCCCACCGTCCTTGTGACCAGGCCGGTGGTACCAGACGGGCGGCACACCGACGCCACCCGAAGAACCCTCCACCGTGGTCGGCGACATCGGCACCCTGAGGTCCGTGGCATCGACACCGTGCTCACCTGCCGGCCCGACCGTCTGCGGACCGGGCTCGATCTCCTTCGAGGTCACCGTTCCCTCTCTCCCCTCGGAACTGTGCTTTGCTTCCGCTTCGCCGACCGTGCCGCGACGCCCCGGGGTCACGCCCCGCGCAGTCTGTTCGAGGGCCGCCCGCTTCGCGGCCGCCTTCGACCGCCGCCGCTCGGAAGAGGCGTTGTCCGGCCGCAGGCCGAGTAGGATCCCGAGGTCCTTCAGCGCCCTGCCCTCGATCTGTCGAATGCGTTCGCGTGTGACCTTGAACCGTTTGCCGATATCGTCCAAAGTCCACTGCCGACCGTCGACGAATCCGAACCTCAGAAACAGCACTTCGCGGTCCCGTTCCTCCAGTCCGCAGTCCTCGAACCACTGCAGGAGCTCCTGGCGTTGGAACCGCGACCACAGCGCGTGCTCCGGCCCTGGGACCGATGCCGTGTCGACGACCATCAACTGTCCGAGTGTCACCCCCTCACCGGCGGGCTGGTCCATCGAGAAGACCGTCCGCCGACCGAGCCGCAGGTACTCGGTCACCTTTTCCAGGGGCAGGTCACATGCGAGCGAGAGATCGAGGACGGTCGGCCGGACTCCTCTCTCGAGGAACTCCCGCTCTCTCCGCCGGAGCTTGTCGATCTCGGTCCATATGTAGACCGGAAGCCGGATGACCGACCCTTCGTCGGCCACTGCGCGCGTGATGCGCTGGCGGATCCACCAGGTGGCGTAGGTCGAGAACTTGCACCCGACGGAGATGTCGAACTTCTCCACGGCCCGGATCAGACCGATCATTCCGTGTTGCACGAGATCCTCGTGGTCGGGGTGATCCGCCCGGTACCCCAGCGTCAGAACGGTCTTGACGACCAGCCGGCGGTTGTGGGCGATCATCGCGGAAAAGGCCTGATACGGCTCGCCGTCGCGTGCGAGAACCGCGAGGTAGCCCTCCGGCAGTTCTTCCTCCGACGCGATGCCGTCGCGGAACAGAAGGCAGAGTCCCACCTCCTCCTCCGCGCTCAAAAGGTGTGCGTCCGGGTGCAGTCGCCTTCGATCGGCACGGAGCACGACCCGGCCCAGGCGGCGTGCCGCTTCCAGGTCGTGGACACGCACCGTACCCCGGAACTGGTCGAGATCCGGGGTCTCCTCCTCGTCGTCGGGGAGGCCGAACTCGGCGGCGTCCTCCACGCCCTCGACGGACACCGCTTCGGACCGGTCGACCGGCCCGGCCCCGAACCGCTCCCCCTCGTCGGGGAAGGAGTCCACCCGGCTCCTGAGGACCGACTGCCACAGGTCGACAGCCTGTTCCTCGCCGAGGCGCGCGGCCCGCACCACCTGTGCCAGCGCGGACCTGGCGTCCACCCCTTCCGCGTCGAACCGACCGATCAGACCGACGAGGAAGTCCCGTTCGATGCCATGCAGGCGCTCACCGGATGCACCACCGTTCACCATGATCGCCTCGTCCGCTCGCCCGTGTCTGCCCGTAGTTCATCACTCAACCGACCACTACTGCCAGCGACTCCTCGCCACTGCCCGCACTCGAAGGCCGGAAGTCGGTATGTTGATGATCTGTCGGTGAGGGTGGGGAGAGTTGATGCGGATCATCCCGAGCGAGATCTCGAACAGCACGCGGAGCCGGGCGGAGCGCAGCGTCTTCGCCGCGCTCAAGGCCGTCCCAGACGCCCAGAGCGTCGCCCTGCACTCGGTCCACCTCCCGCGACACGCCCGGAAGCGCGTCGGTGAGATCGACTTCGTCGTCATCATGCCGGAGCTGCTGCTCTTCATCGAGGTCAAGGGCGGCCGGGTCGGCCAACGGGACGGCAAGTGGTACTACGGGCCGTCCGGTGCGGGTGAGCGTCCCGGCGAGAGCCCCTTCGCACAGGCCAGCGGGGGCATGCACGCGTTCGAGCGACAGCTCGGCGAGCGGGTCGGCGATCTGCGCACGCTGGAGGTCCCGAGCGGATACCTGGTGATCACGCCGGACGTCGATCTCGGCCGAACCACCGAGTTCGAGCCCGAACAGTACCTGGGCAGCAAGGCCTACAACGGCGGCCGCGGGCTGGCCGAGGGCATCGCCCGGGCCACCCGCTTCTGGCGCACACGCAACTGGTGGGCGAAGACCCCCGTACCGGCGCCGCTGCGCGAGAAGATGCTCAAGGCGGTACGCCCGGACTTCGACCTCGTCCCGAATCTGCGCGCCCGGCTGACGGACCTGGACGTGGCTTTCGAGCGCCTCACCGAGGAGCAACTGGACAGACTCGACGAGCTGGAGTCGAACCCCCGTCTCGTCTGGACCGGAGGTGCCGGCACCGGGAAGACATTCCTCGCGGCCGAGGCCGCACGACGCAGCTCAGCCACCGGCAGCGTCCTCTTCACCGCTGTGAGCCCTACCCTGACCACCCACCTGACGGGGATACTCTCCGACCACCCGGTCACGGTCCTGCCGTTCGATCGGTTGGCGGAGGTCCGGGGTCGGACCTTCGACCACCTGATCGTCGACGAGGCCCAGGACCTGATGACCTTCGACAGTCTCGGTGTCCTGGACGGTCTGTCGGCGGGCGGGCTCGAACAGGGCCGGTGGACCTTCATGCTGGACCAGAACAACCAGCTGCTTGCTCCGACGACCTTCGACCCCGAGGCATGGGACTACCTGCGCGGCATGGGCACGGTATACGGGCCGATGAAGCGCAACTGCCGCAACACCGTGCAGATCGTCAAGGAGGTCCAGGCGTACACGGGCGCCGACCTGGGTGTCGCCTCGGCCGGTGAAGGGGAGCGCCCCTTGTTCCAGAACGTCCAGGACGTCCGGGACGAGGCCGCGCTCCTCGATGCCTACGTGAACGACCTCCTTCAGCAGGAGGTCTCCCCACAGGACATCACAGTGCTGTCGGTCGCGGGCAACTGGGAGTCGAGCTCCGCCCGCCTGTCCCAGCGTGTGTCCAAGATCGAACGCTTCACCGACGTGGTCGGCTCCGCTCGTACCAGGCGCAGGCTCACCTGGTCGTCCGTCGCCGACTTCAAGGGGCACGAGAACCACGTCGTCTGTCTTGTCGACCTCGAGCCCCAGCACCTGGACGGCCGGCTCGATACGCTCTACGTCGCCTGCACCAGGGCTCGCGCCCAGCTCTGGGTCGCATGCCGACCAGGCGTCAGGAAGATGCTGGGCGATCTGGGAATGGCCGTGATCACGCGAGGGGGAGCACCGAAGTGACCGACGCCGAGCCGTCGCTCTCCGCCCACCGGGACACCTACGTTTCCTATCTTCGCCGTCAACTGGTCGGTCCCGGGCCCGAGGAGGAGGAACACCTCGTCGATCCGCCGGACCGTCGCTACCTGATGGGCACGCTGTACCCGCGCGGTTCCTCCATGCTCGAACACGCGGTGGCCGAGGGCGAGGAGAGCTTCGACGAGTCCGAGGCCGGGTCGGGCGAGGAGGACGGCTTCGCCGACGATCCGGTCGCCGAGGCCAACGCCTGGCTCCCCTCCTCCCTCGGCTTCTCCTTCTTCACCGACGCCCGTCGGATCGAGGTCGTCTGCGAGGCCTCGCGCTACCTGACGCTCCGTGAAGGCGGGCGACGCAGCTGGAAGCGCCAGCGGCGGCTGTCGACGACCGAGACTGTGGAGCTCGGATCCGACTCGCCAGTCTCCTGCTTGGACGGACATGGCCTGCTCCACGTCCGCTGGCGCAGCTTCGGCGCCGGGCACCTCGTCACCTGCGTACTGTCCAACGCGCACAAGGAGGAGGAGAGCCGTCACAAGGACCGGGAGCTGATGCTCTTCCAGGTCTCGCTCCGCACCACCACGAGCGACGGCACCGTGCTCGAATACCCGAGCACCCGCCTCAACAGCCGGGACGAGGAAGAGCAGGAGCTGCGTGTCCAGTACCGGCACATCATCACCCGTGCCGTGGGCCACGGATGTGCCGTCGTCTGGGACGACAGCTCCGGCCCGGTGACCACCCTGCGTACGGAGGTCATGCCGGAGCAGATCGTCGCGCACATCAAGCCCGACGGTCCCCGGGACCTGCCGGTCCTCAACCTCGCGCACCTGTCGAATCCCGAGCTCACGGTCGAGGATCTGCGGGACGGGCTGAGCTCGTTCGTCCTCGGGTACCGCAAGTGGTTCGAAACCCAGCAGTCCGAGGCCGAGTCGTTGCCGCGGTGGGCCGCCGCTCCTGCCGGGCGCCTGCTGGGCCGGGTCGGCGCGGCGCTCGACCGGATGGCCTCCGGAGTGACCGCGCTCACCTCGTCGACGCCCACCGGGGAGCGGGCGCGGGAGGCCTTCCGCCTGGCCAACCGGGCCATGGCGCTCCAGATGCTCCACAGCCGTCCCGAGCTGGCGGGCAGTCGCAGGCGCAGGAACAGCGAGGTGATCGAGCTCACCGAACCTCCCACCGACTACGCCTGGCACCCGTTCCAGCTCGCCTACTTCCTGCTCGTGGCCGAGAGCCTGATGATCCCGGACCACGAGGACCGACGGACGGTCGACCTCATCTGGTTCCCGACCGGTGGCGGCAAGACCGAGACCTACCTGCTCACCGCCTGTTTCGAGATCCTCCGCCGTCGGCTCCAGTACGGTGTCGCGGGCGGCGGTACCGCGGTGCTGAGCCGATACACGCTCAGTCTGTTGACCACGCAGCAGTTCCAGCGCACGGCCACCGCGATCTGCGCGCTGGAGTACATCAGAGCCGGGCACGACGGTGGGCTGCACCACGACCTCGGGCAGGAACCCATCAGTATCGGGCTCTGGGTCGGCCAGGAGACGACGCCGAACCGGAACTCCGCCGCCGAGCAGGAACTCGACGCCCTGAAGCAGTCACCCGAACCGGACGACCGCTTCCTGCTGGAGCGCTGCCCTTGGTGCGGCACCGAGATCGTCCCCGAACGCAGTGGTCAGGGCCAGGACTTCGGCATCCACGCAGACGGGCGTGAGACCTGGTTCTTCTGTCCGCGGCGGTCGTGCGTCTTCCACGAGCGGCTGCCCGTCGCCGTGGTGGACGAGCAGATCTATCGGGAACCGCCGACCTTCGTGCTCGGCACCGTGGACAAGTTCGCCCGCCTGGCTTGGGAGTCCGAGGCCGGCAACCTCTTCGGCAGGGACGGCAGGCGGGCGCCGTCCCTGGTGATCCAGGACGAGTTGCACCTGCTGGCGGGTCCTCTGGGGACCACGGTCGGGCTGTACGAATCCGCCGTCCTCGAACTCTGCTCCTGGCAGGGCACGGCACCGAAGGTCATCGCGTCCACGGCGACGATCCGGCGCTCGCAGGACCAGATCCGAAGCCTCTACGGTCGTCCCGTGCAGCTGTTCCCACCTGCAGGTCTCGAGGCGGGTCGCTCCTACTTCGCCTCACCCGACGACGAGAAGCCCGGGCGCCTGTACATCGGCGTGATGGCCCAGGGCCACACCGCTTCCACGGCGACCGTCCACGTGGGCGCCGCCGGCCTCCAGGCGCCGATGGACCTGGGAGACGACGAGGCACGGCGGGACGCCTACTGGACCATGGTGGCCTACCACAACAGCCTCAGGGAACTCGGCCGGACCGTCACGATCGCGAGGGACGACATCCCGGCCCGGCTGGAGCACCTGACCAAGGACGAATCCCGACGCCGCCGGCTGAACGACGACTCGGTGGTCGAACTCACCAGCAACGTCCCGCGAGCCGACCAACCGCGGCTGCTCGATCGGCTGGGAAAGCGGTTCGGGGAACAAGGCAGTGTCTCCTTCCTCGCCACCACCAACATGCTGTCGGTCGGTGTCGACGTTCCCCGGCTCGGCCTGATGCTCATGAACGGACAGCCCAAGACGACTTCCGAGTACATCCAGGCCACCAGTCGTGTGGGCCGACGCGACGTACCGGGACTGATCGTCACGTTGTTCCGATCGACCAAGCCTCGCGACCGCTCCCACTACGAGTCGTTCGGCGTCTACCACCGTTCGCTCTACCGCCACGTCGAACCCACCAGCGTCACCCCGTGGTCGCTCCCCTCCCGCGATCGTGCCCTGCACGCCGTGCTCACCATCCTCGTGCGCCACGGGATCGGGCTCGCCGCCGAAAACAAGGCCGGAGAAATCCTGGAGCACATGGACGAGGTCGCCCGGATCAGGGATCTCATCGTCGACCACGTACGGCGTGCCGACCCGGACGAGGCCGAAGCCACGGCGGAACACTTGGACAGGCGGATCGACGAGTGGCAGCAGGAGGCCGAGAGCGCGCGGGGCGAAGGCGGGCGATTGTACTACCGTCCCCAGGGCCGCACGTTCAGCTCCCTCCTGACCGACTTCGGCAGGCAGGAGGGTCTGTGGGAGACCGCACAATCGATGCGCAATGTCGACCGCGACTGCCTCGTCGTCGTCAGGGGGGCGTGAACGCTGTGAAGGACATCCGTCGCAAGGTCCGCAGGACGCAAACCATCGTTCCGTTCGGGGTCGGCGGGATCATCGATCTCCGGGGCGAATCGTTCGTGGCCGCAGACATCCGTAGCTGGGCCAAGACCGCCGAACGGGTGGAGTCCCCCCGGCTCGCGGCGAAACTGCGCGTGGACGATTTCCGTTCGGCTCCCGTCATCCCGTCGGGGAAAGCGGCCTACACCAGCCGCAACGGGCCCACGTACGTGCGTTTCCCGAAGTGGCTCTTCTGCCCCCTCTGCCGGGCGATGGCGTTCTGGAAGACCTCGCTCGAGGAGAAGGACCGGGTTCCCACCTGTGGGCGCTGCCCAGGCAGGCCGAAACTGGCGCCCATGCGTTTCATCCAGGTCTGTCGGGCCGGTCACCTGGCCGACATCAACTGGTTTCGCTGGGCTCATTCGGCGAGCGAGGGGCACGATCAACGACAGTGCCGGGCCGGTCGGCTCCGGTTCCTCGCCACCCCCGAATCGTCCGGTCTCGAGGCCCTGCACGTCGTGTGCGAGACCTGCCGCGCCCGGCGGGATCTCTCGGGAATCAGCCACAAGAACGTCCTGCGGAAGTTGGGGATGAACTGCCCCGGGACCCATCCCTGGCAGTACGAGACCGACGAGCCGGATTCCTGTGAGGAGACCCCTCAGGCAGTACAGCGCGGTGCTGCCAACGTCTACTTCCCGGTCGTCCACTCCGCAATCGACATCCCGACCCCGAGAGGCTCGTCGGAGCACGACCCCGCGATTCAACTGGTCGTCGACAGCCGCTTCTGGCCCGACTACCGCGACCGCTACGGCAGTCCGATCGCCGACAGCTTCCGGGCCATCATCGCCGCCGAGTGCGAGGTTTCCGAGGAATTCGTCGAAGCGATCGGGCGCCGCGCCTCCGAGCAGGGCGCCCCGTCGTCGCCGTTCGGCTCGGACGAGCACCTCAGCATCGCCGAATGGGCGGCGTTCTCCGGTCCGGAGTCCGTGCCCGGGTCGAAGACGTTCTCCGTGCGCCGGACGCGTCTCGACATCGCGGGCACCGCCCCGCACTCGATGCAGGAGCTGGATCGGAGGGTCGCCTCCGTCGTCGTGGCGGACAGGGTGCGCGAGGTCCGGGCGCTCGAGGGTTTCTCCCGTTACGAACCCAGCTCCGGCGACAACGACGAGGGCGGTCGACTCGTCTCGGTCGACACCGCGAGGCGGGCGAAGTGGCTGCCCGCTGTGGAGACCTACGGCGAAGGGATCTTCGTCTCCCTGGACGAGGAACGCCTGAGCGCCTGGGAGCAACTCGAACCGGTCCGCCTCTGGACCCGACGGATCGAGCGGGACCTGGATGCCTCGTTCAAGGTCGACCGGCTGAGGGACAAGTCGGGACCAGTGCTGCTGCCGCGCTTCGTCATGCTGCACACGCTGGCCCACCACTTCATCCGTCAGCTGTCCTACGACAGTGGCTACAACGCGGCGTCCTTGCGGGAGCGCGTCTACGCCCGGAGCCACCCCACGGACAGCACGTACCCGCCACAGGCCGGCGTGTTCATCTACACGGCCGCCGGGGACACCGAGGGGACCCTCGGCGGGCTCGTCCGTCAGGGTCGGCCACCGTATCTGGGGGAGACCCTGATCCGCCTGCTCGAATCGGCCCAGTGGTGTTCGCAGGATCCGCTGTGCGCCGACTCGACGGGCCGGTCGCTGGCCAACCTGAACCGCGCGGCGTGCCACGCCTGCACGTTGCTCCCGGAGACCTGCTGCGAGATCGACAACTCCCTCCTGGACCGGACTCTGCTGATCGGCGGCAACGAGGTTCCCGGCTTCTTCCAGGAGGTTCTGCGGGCGGCCCTGCTGGAGTCGGCCGAGGCAGTGGAAGGGTCATGAGATTCCCTTCGCTGCTGGAACTCGGGGGCGACCAACGGGCGGTGGTTGAACTGCCGTTCCGGGGAAGCCATGTCGTCACCGGTCCCCCCGGCGGAGGAAAGACCGTGATGGCCGTCTACCGCGCATGGGCGCTGGCCACGGCCGGCCGCGAGGTCGTCCTCCTCACCCGCTACAACCTGCTGCACCAGTACATCGCGCAACTGGCCCCGGAGCTGACCGGGACGCCACGCGTGACCACGTGCGCTCGGTGGCTCAAGGCCTTGTGGCGGGAGAAGTTCGAAAGCGAACCGCCACGGTCCGCCGAGGACGAGCGGCGCTACGACTGGGTCGAGATGCAGCGGAGCTGCGTGCTGCGGGGCGTCAGGGTGACAGCGCACCTCGTCGTCGACGAAGGCCAGAATCTACCGCTCGGCTTCTACCGCCTCTGCCGCATCCTCGATGTCGATGTCACGGTCTTCGCGGACGAGAACCAACGCATCGGTACGGAGGAAACGACACTGTCCGAGGCCTGTCGAACGCTCGGTGCACTGGCTGCTCCGTTGGAATTGCGGCAGGATCACCGGAGCAGCCGTGAGATCGCCATGCTGGCATCGGAGTTCCGCGTGGAGAACCGAACCGGGTTGCCGTTGCCGACGCGTTCCGGCAGCCTGCCCGTCGTCATGCGGGTTCCGTCCCTCGACGGTCTCCTCACCGGAATCGCGCAGTACTTCAACGCCCATCAGGACCGGAGCATCGGAATCATCTGCAGGTCGGTCCGGATGATCCGAGAAATCCAGGGCGGGCTGGCGTCCCGTGGGCTCGCGAAGAAGACCCAGGCGTACGTCTTCGACGACCGCTATCGGGGCGCCATGGACTTCTCGACCCATCCCATCAGGATCGTCAGTACGGTCAGCATGAAGGGCCTGGAGTTCGACAGCGTCTTCGTTCCCGACCTGGACAGCTACACCGAGGACCCGACCGGTGTCGAGGCGCGCCTCCGCTTCCTCGTCCTCTGCACCCGAGCCCGCGAGGATCTGCACTTCACCCATCAAGGAACACACGAGCCCCCCATCACGGCAGCGATCCCCGACGCTCTGCTGGCACGTCACCACGGCTGACAGGACTCGCTCCCTCCAGCTCCGCGAATCGCGGCGGCCCTGCCCGGCCTCGACGTCCTGTTCAGCGGCTTCCAGCCCGGCAACGGCGCGAACGACATCATCGACACCATCCAGCGCTCGATCGCCGACCCGGCTGTCCACGCCACTGCCGCCCGGGCGCTGTTCAAGACGCTGGAGAGTCACCCGCGCACCCGGCTCGTCGTCATCGGCGGCACCGCCAGCCTGAAGCTGGCGCCGGGGGGCCGCGCCGACCGCGACGAGCTGCTGCACGAGGCCCTCGACGAACTCGGCCTGCCCCGGGAGTACGCCGCCGTCCGCGGCCGGCGCGACGCGTTCAACGTGCTGCGCACCTCGAACCGGCTCTGGACCTACTTCAGCCCCGCCGAGCAGATCGCCCCCGGCGAGCGCACCGGGCGCTTCCGGATCGGCGGCGACCAGCCGGTCCTCGACACCGACGGCCTCAGCCGGATCTCGGCCGAGGACGCGGCAGAGCTGCCGCGGTTCGTGCAGCGCAGGTTCACCGTCGGGTACTGAGTTGGGTACTGAGCGGACTGGGGCCGTCCGGCAGCCGGCTGCTCGGACGGGGTTCAGTGGACAGATTCGCCACAGGCGCCGTAGCGGAGGCGCGGTAGCCGTGCGACTGCAGGTCGGCGCCAGCGGTGCTGCTGGTGCAGAGCTGGCCGAGGTTGGGTGAACTGGCAGTAGTTCACGGTGGCACCGGTGTCGGCGCTCAGCGCCTGCTCGGCCGTGCCGAAGCTGTACGGCCGCGCGGGATCGGGGTGGCGCCCTGGTTGGAGTAGGAGCAGGCGGCCACCAGCGCACTGGCGGGCCCTTGACGAGTGTGAAACCCGTTTGGGGCACCGCCGACGGCGGGCGGGTTGGCGAGATCGCCGGCCCATGTCAGTGCCACCAGTGACAGGCCGCGTCCCGACGGAGAGCAGCACCGGCACCCCGCGCCGGTCGGCCTCCGCGAACGCCTCGGGGACCACTCCCACCAGTCCACGGGGTTCTCGGCGTGCTGCTGCAGGTAAGGGGACGTGGCGTCGGCCAGACGGTTCACCATGGGGGGCAGTATCGCAGTCGAGCGGCGGCTCGGCAGTGACGGCGCAGCGCGGGTGGGTGTCCCGGGGGATCGATATCGAGGCAATATCAGGGCGATGTGACGGACTCCTAGCGTTCCCATCGTCAAGCGGTCTCGGACTCGGTAGCCGGCGCCGCAGCGTAGTGCGAGGGAGGACGTACATCATGGAGTTCCGGCTTCTGGGCCCGGTTCACATCCTGACCGACGGGGTGGAGGACGCGTTGAGCGGGACCAAGCAGCGCACGATGTTCGCCGCGCTGGTGCTCGCGGGCGGGCGGGCGCTCTCGGACGAGCACCTGGGGAGGATGCTCTGGGACACGAACCCGCCGAACACGGCGGGTGCGCAGATCCACACGTACGCCTCGCGGATCCGGCGGCGGATCGGGCCGGACGTACCGCTGCTGCGGATCCGCACCGGGTACAGACTCTTGGCCGAGCAGGTTCCGTGCGATCTGAACCGGTTCACCGAGCTGTCGCAGAACGGGTTCAAGGCGTTGCGCGAGCAGCGGTACGAGCTGGCGGCGGAGCTGCTGCGGGCCGCGCTGGCGCTGTGGAACGGCGAGGCCCTGGCAGACGTCACCGACCACCTGGTCTTCGCGGAGCGGCCGCAGCTGAACGAGGCGCGGTTGGAGGCGCTGGAGGCGCGGATCGAGGTCGACCTGATCCTCGGGCGGCACCGCCAGCTGATCCCCGAGCTGACCGGGCTGGTCTCCCAGCACCCGATGCGGGAACGCTTCCGGGCGCTGATGATGACCGCGCTCTACCGGTCCGAGCGGCAGGCCGAGGCGATGTCGCTCTACCTGGACGGCCGCCGGATCCTGGCGGACGAGCTGGGGGTGGAGCCGGGGCGGCTGCTCGCCCGCACCTACGAGGCGATCCTGAGCGGCGAGGTGCGGACCGTGATGCCGCACCAGCTCAACCTCTGACCGCCGGCCCGGAAGAGGGAAGAGGGAAGCGGGAAGAGGGACGGTGGACAGCCACAGGACCGACCGGCAGCAGGGCAGCCGGTCGGTGCGGGAACGAACCGCTCAGCCCGCGAACGGGGAGAGCGGTGCACCGGCGGCGGCCAGTTCGGCGATCCGGTCGGCGAGCGCCTCCTCGACGGCGGCGGTGTCCAGGGCCGGGGCCGGCTCGTCCAGCAGTCGGTGCAGGCGCAGCAGCAGGCCGCGCAGGGTGGCCTGCAGCCAGAATTCGTCCGCCCGGGCGTCGGCCGCCCCGGCGATCCAGAGTTCCAGCGCGGCCGCGGCCGCGTACAGCGCCTCGTAGGCGGCCGCCAGCCGACGGTCACCCGGGGCGCTCTGCGGCGTTTCCGGGACCTCGGCCATCCGGCGGTGCAGCTCGTCGCCGGCCGCGAGCACGGCCTTGGCCAGGCCCTGCAGCTCGTCACCGGCCGCGGTCAGTTCGGGGCTGCCGATCAGGCCGGGCAGCGCCTGGACCGGGCTGCAGCCGCCGCGGGAGAGCGGGGTCAGCCGCTCGGCGTCGAGCTCGGCCAGCGGGGCGCCACGACGGACGGCCTCGGCCAGCCCGGCCCGGTCCACCGTCTCCATGGCGAAGCCGTGGACCAGCCAGGGGAACTGGGCGACGACCACGCCGCGCCGGCGCTCGACCTCCGGATCGGCGGCGAGCGGGCGGCCCAGTTGCGCCGTCAGTTCGCCGACCAGGGCCGGGACCAGGGCGGAGACGAGCGTGGCGGTCAGCCCCGACTCGGCGGTGAGGGTGTGCGCGCTGCGGGCGGCCAGCACGGCGGCGGCCTCGGCCGCGCCGAACAGGGCGGCGGCCCGGCCGACGGCCTGACGGGTCCGGGGGCCCTCGGCCGCGAGGACCGGATCGACATCGAGGACGGGATCGCCGTCGAGGACGGGATCGCCGTCGAGGACGGGATCGTGATCGGCGTCGAGCGGGAAGTCGGCCGGGTCGACGCCCAGGTCGGCGGCCGGGCTGCTGACACCGTGCCCGGCACCGCGTGCCACCTCGCGCAGCGTGCGCTCCCCGAGGTCGAGGCTCCGCGCCCAGCCGAGCACCTGACGGGAGAGCTCGGCCGCGCCGGTGGCGGCCGGGTCCTGCCGGAGCACCGCGCGGTGCCGGCGGAGCAACTCCTCGTGGTTGTCCGGGCCGCCGGCCGCGGCCGCGGTGGCGTCGGGGACGGGCAGAGCGAGCGCGGTCGGCTCGTCGGCAGGGCGCGGCCCGGAATGGCTGGCCATCACTGCCTCCTTCGGGGATGGGTCTGTGGGTCCGACTCTGCCTGAGAGTTCTATGTTTCCCCGATACTCGGAGTTCAGGGTAGTGCTACCTGACGTAGTACCCGTAGGCCGGAGATCACATCGACGATCCGCGAACACCTCGACGGTCCGCATGATGGTCGGAGTCATGGTCGGAGTATGGGAACGGTATGACGACGCCGTGAACGCTGGGGCCCGAGAGTCCCACCGCCACGAGCGAAGGTGAAGCCGTGCAGTCGTCCCGTCAGACCAGCCACCGGAGCACGACCCGGATCGGCGGTGTCGTCGCCCCTGTCGTCCTCATCGCCGCGCTGGGCGGGTCACTGACGGGGTGTGGTGGCAAGGTGACCACCGACGTCCATTCCTACCAGGTCGCCGATCGGATCTCGACACTCACCGTGCGGACCCCGGGCGGCACCGTCCAGGTGCTGGCGGGAAACGGGCCCGCGGTCGAGGTCAAAGAGACCGTCCGCTACGACGGCGCCAAGCCCCAGGTCGACCACACGACGGCCGACGGCGCGCTGTCGCTGACCGCCGCCGAGTGCGCCTCGAGCGTCACCCACCAGGTCTGCCAGGTCGATTACCGGGTCGAGGTGCCCAAGGACGTCGCCGTGACGGTCCGCAACACCGGCGGGGGCGTGACCGTCACCGGGCTGGCCGGAGCCCTCGACCTGATCGGCGACGGCGGTGCGGTGCAGCTCAGCGGCGTGACGTCCAAGCAGGTCACCGCCCGCTCGGACGGCGCCGGCGTGAACGCGCAGTTCGCCGCCGCCCCGGACCTGGTGGACCTGCACTCGGCCGGCGGCAACGTGCTGACCCAGCTCCCGGACGGCGTCTACGCGGTGGACGCGAGCGCCGACGGCAGCAGCCCGCAGGTCAGGGTCCGCACCGACCCGGCCGCGCCGCACAAGGTCACGGTGCACAGCGACGGCGGCGACGTCTCCGTCCTCCCGGCGGGCTGAACCCGCGACCCGGCCCAGCGGCGACCGAGCCCAGCAGCGACCGAGCCCGAGCAACGGCCCAGTGACACCCGAGCGGCAGTCAACCGAGCCTCCGTCAACCAGAGTCCAGAGGTAGAGAAGCATGAACATCCACCCGCTCGCTCCCAAGCACCGCCCGGTCGTGCTGCTCGCCGAGGAGCTCTCCCCCGCCACCGTCGCGGTCCTCGGCACGGACGTCGAGGTCCGGCACTGCGACGGCGCCGACCGCACCGCCCTGCTGGCCGCCCTCGCCGGGGCGGAGGCCGTGCTGGTGCGCAGCGCGACCCGGATGGACGCCGAGGCGATCGCCGCGGCCACCCGGCTGCGGGTGATCGCCCGGGCCGGCGTCGGGCTGGACAACGTGGACGTGGCCGCCGCGACGGCCGCCGGCGTGCTCGTGGTCAACGCGCCGACCTCCAACATCGTCAGCGCGGCCGAGCTGGCGATCGGGCTGCTGCTCTCGGTGGCCCGGCACATCCCGCAGGCCGACGCCTCGCTCAAGGGCGGCTCCTGGCAGCGCAGCCGGTTCACCGGGGTGGAGCTGGGCGGCAAGGTGCTCGGTGTGCTCGGACTGGGCCGGATCGGCTCGCTGGTGGCGCGCCGGATGCAGGCCTTCGACATGGAGGTGCTCGCCTACGACCCCTACGTGACCCCGGCCCGGGCCGCCGAGCTGGGCGTCCGCTCGGTCCCGCTGGACGAACTGCTCGGCGCCGCCGACTTCGTCACCGTGCACCTGCCCAGGACCGCCGAGACGGTGGGCCTGCTGGGTGCCGCGGAGCTGGCCACGGTCAAGCCGGGGGTCCGGATCGTCAACGCCGCCCGTGGCGGGATCGTGGACGAGGCGGCCCTGGCCGAGGCGCTGCGGTCCGGCCGGGTGGCCGGGGCCGGGCTGGACGTGTTCGCGACCGAGCCGTGCACCGACTCCCCGCTCTTCGGCCTGCCCGGGGTCGTGGTGACCCCGCACCTGGGCGCGGGGACGGTCGAGGCGCAGGAGAAGGCGGGCGTCTCGGTGGCCGAGGCGGTGCGCCGGGTGCTGGCCGGGCAGGAGGTGCCGGAGGCGGTGAACGCGCCGCTGCGGACGCTGGCCGCGTGACGCACCGGAGGTAGGGAGAGGGCAGGAACGGCGAAGGCCGCCGCGACGGGTGTCGCGGCGGCCTTCGGGCGCGTGGGGGCGCGTGGGGGCGGACAGCTGAGGGGGAGTTACCAGCCCCACTCGTTGCTGGCGGGAGCGACCGAACCCGGAGCCGGCGCGGCGGCCGCGACGGTCGACTGGTGGGTGGCGACAGCGGCCGACTCGGTGGCGACGACAGTGCCGAGGGCCGCGGCGGTGCCGAGGGCGACGACGGCGAGCTGCTTCGCGAAGTTGATACCGATGAGGCGCATTTCGACCATTCCTGTCGGAGTGTCCGGTGTTGTCCGGTGTTTCCTGCTGACGTGGAAGACAGTAGGAAGGCGCGACTTCGATCCCTTATCGATCTGTTATGGGCTCCGGCCCGGACCGATATCGACCGGGCAGGGGAGAAGAAAACCGCAGGTCAGCGGCCGATATCAGGCCGCGAGCGGGAGCGCGTCCGGGGCCTTGACGGCCACCGCGGACGGCATCCCGACGGGGGTCGCCAACTGCTCCAGCGCCTCGCTGCCGTAGATGTCCTGGACCCAGTTGGTCTGGTACACGGTGTCGAGGTAGCGCTCCCCGAGGTCCGGCCCGATGGTGGCGGCGGTGAGCCGGCCCGCGGGGTCGTGTTCGGCCAACCAGGCGGCTGCCCCCGCGACAGCCGTGCCGGTCGAACCGCCGAACAGGAAGCCCCGGGCGGCGAGCCGGTGGCACATCCGGACCGTGTCGATCTCCTCGACCATCCGCACGTCGTCCACGTACCGCTCGTCGAGCATCGCCGGCCGCACCCCCGAGCCGAGGCCGGGGATCCAGCGCGGTGCCGCCGGCTGCCCGAAGCTGACCGAGCCGACGCTGTCGACGGCGACGATCCGCACCTGCGGCCGGTGCTCCTTGAACCAGCGGGCGCAGCCCATCAGCGTGCCGGTGGTGCCCGCGCCGACGAAGAGCACGTCCAGGTCCGGGAACTGCCGGGCGATGGCGGGGGCCGTCCAGCGGTAGTGGGCGCCCCAGTTGTCCGGGTTCTGGTACTGGTTCAGCCAGACGTACCGGTCGTCGCTCTCCAGCAGCCGCCGGACGTAGGCCAGTCGGGCGCCGAGCAGCCCGGTCACCGGGTCGGCCTCGGTGATGGTGTGCACTCTCGCGCCGAAGACCTCCATCATGCGTCTGGTGTTCAGGTTGCAGCGCGAATCGGTGACGCAGAGGAATCCGTAGCCCTTGCTGGCGGCCATCATGCTGAGCGCCACGCCCAGATTTCCGGAGGACGATTCCACCAGGATGGAATCCGGTCGCAGCCGGCCGGCCCGCTCGGCCGCCTCGATCATCCCGACGGCCGCCTTCTGCTTGATCGACCCGGCGAAGTTCATTCCCTCGCACTTCAGGTGCAGCGGAATTCCCAGGCTCGACCTCAGGTCGATGAAGAGGTCGTGTTCGTTGAAATCGTGCGGTGCCGAGATGATCGGCATGGGTGCCTCCCGGATACGGACGGGGCTGGACGCTGAGGGTGAGTGCTGCACGGTGGGGGCCGGCCGGGGGTGGGGCCGGAGACTTCGGGGGCCGGGGTGAGGCCGGGTGGAGCCGGTGGTGCTGGTGGTGCTGGTGGTGCTGGTGGATAGCCGGCAGAGCCGGGGCGGCAGCGGATCAGCCGTGGCGGCGCAGCTCGTGGAAGAAGTCCTCGACCACGGCCAGCTCACCGCTCGCCCGCACCGAGTCCAGGACGTGCTTGCCGACCGCGAGGTCGAGCACCCCGAGCCCGAACGGCGAGAAGATCACCGGACGGTCGGCGGCCGGGCGGACCTTGCCGGTCAGCACGTCGTGGAGGGTGCCGTCGACGAAGTCGCGGTGGCCGAGCCGCTGCTCGGTCAGGTGCAGCGAGGTGTCGGCCTTCAGGCAGTGCTCGACGTCGTCGGTGATGTTGGTAGCGGCGAGGATCACCTCGGGCGACAGGTCGCGCAGCGAGACGTGCAGCACCAGCGGGTTGTGGGCGAACCAGGCGGGGTCGTGGACGTGCGGGGTGCCCGCGATGGTCGCGAAGACCACCAGGTCGCTGGCGGCGATCAGGGACTGCGCACTGTCGTGGACGGTGACCTCGCCGGCCCCGCCGGAGCGCTCCAGGTAGTCGGCGAAGCCCGCCGCGTACTCGGCCGACAGGTCGTACACCCCGGCGGCGTCGAAGTCCCAGCCGGTGCCGGCCAGGTAGCTGTGCAGGTAGCGGGCGATCAGGCCGGTGCCGACGAAGCCGACCCGGCGCGGGCGCTCGCCGCGGCTCTCGGCCAGCTTGGCGGCGGCCAGCGCGGCGGAGGCGGCGGTGCGGGCCGCGCTGATGATCGAGCTCTCCAGGCAGGCGATCGGGTAGCCGGTCGCGTGGTCGTTGAGGATCAGCACGGCCGAGGCGCGCGGGATGCCCGCCTCGACGTTCTCCGGGAAGCTGGAGATCCACTTCAGCCCGTCCACCTGCACCTCGCCCCCGATCGAGGCGGGCAGCGCGATGATCCGCGAGCTGGGCCGGTCGGGGAACTTCAGGAAGTACGACGGCGGGTTGACCGTCGCACCCTCGCCGTGGATCCGGTACGCCTGCTCGACGATGTCCACGACCTCCTTCTGGCGCCCTTCCAGCACACCGTTGACCTGCGCGCCGGAAATGACCGCGAAGGGGGGGACGACACTGCTTGTGGACATTTCTGGCTCCATGCTTCGGCTTCTGCGACTTCTTCGTTCGCGCCATTGAAATCTATGCAGAGGATCTAGCAGGAAGTCATATCCCGGCTATCAATCGCACATATCCCGGAGAAATATGGAAACCCCGTGGCGGTCACCCCTTCCGGGAAGATGGGGTGCCCGCCACGGGGCTGGGGTCCGGCCACTGGGCCGGGGTCCGGCCGCGGCGTCAGAGGGCGGCCAGTTCCTCCTCGACCAGCCTCAGGTCGCGCTGGGCACCGGCGGTCCGGAAGAGCTCGGCGGCCCGGCCCAGGCGCTGCCGGGCCTCCTCCGTGTCGCCGCCGGCCCGGCTGACCTGACCGAGCGCCTGGTGGATGCGGGCCTCCGCCAGGGGATTGTCGAGCTGTTCGGCCTCCACCAGCACCGCCAGCAACTCGGCTTCCGCGCGGTCCAGTCGGCCGCGCCGGAGCTCCGTCTCCCCCAGGCCGAGCAGGGCGTAGACCGTGCCCAGGGAGTCGCGCTTGGCGGTCACGATCCGCACCACCTCGCGCAGCGACTCCTCCGCCTCGTCGAACCGACTCAGCGTCAGGTAGGCCCGCCCGAGCCGGAACACGGCCTGCGCCAGCCCCCGGGTCTCCCCGATCCGTCGGGACACCTCGACCGACTCCAGTCCGAGCCGCAGCGCCTCCTCGGCCCGGCCGAAGTCCAACTCGCCCTGGGCCAGGTAGCCGAGGGCGTGCGACTCCGCGGACAGGTCGCCGACCTTGCGGAAGAGGTCCGCCGCCTCCCGCAGCCGGACCCCGGCCGACTCGACGTTGCCCAGGGCCCGGTCCATCAGCGCCTGGGAACGCAGCGTCAGGGCCCGGCCGTGCTCGTCGCCGACCTCGTCGAATCGGGCCAGCGCGGTCTGCAGCAGCTCACTGGTCTCGTCCAGGCGGCGGGTGCGGATCTGCAGCGCGCCCAGGGACTCGAGCATCGCCGCCTCACCGCGCCGGTTCCCCGCCGACCGGGTGGCCGCCAGCGCGGTCTCGCAGCAGAAGCGCCAGTCCTCCGGGTAGTCCCGGGTCTCGAAGAGGACCGTCGCCGAGGCCGCCAGGTCCCACGCCAGTTCGTCCTTCCCCAGCCGGGCGGACTGGTCGACGGCCGCGAGCAGCGACAGCCGCTCGGCCTCGAACCAGTCCAGCGGGCTGGCCACCAGCTCCTCGACCAGCAGGTCGTCCACCGGGTAGCGCGGCGTGCTGCCGTGGATCAGCGAGAAGTCCCCGCCGTACTCCTGCCGGTGCGCCTGCTCGGCGATGGTCAGCCAGGCGCGCAGCGCCCGGTCCAGGCTCGCCTCGCGTTCGGCGGCCTCCTCCTCGGCCTGCACCCGCTCCCGGGCGAAGAGCCGCAGCAGGTTCTGCTGGCGGAACCGGAGCTGGCCGGTGCCGTCGGTGCCGGTCACCTCCAGCAGCTGGACGTCGACCAGCTGCTCCAGCAGCCGCTCGGCCTCGAAGGGGTGCGCGTCCAGCAGGGCGGCCGCGGCCCAGACCGTGACGTCGGGGGCCTCCAGCAGGGCGAGCCGGCGGTAGAGCCGCGCCGCGTCGGAGGGCAGGTAGCGGTAGCTGAGCGCGAAGCCGGCGCGGACCTGGGACTCGCCCTGACTGAGCTCGTCCAGTCGGCGACGCTCGTCGGCCAGCCGGGCCACCAGGTGCTTGACCGACCAGTGCGCCTTGGAGGCCAGCCGGGCGCCGGCGATCCGCAGCGCCAGCGGCAGCCGGTCGCAGAGTTCGGCGAGCCGCTCGGCCTGCACCGGGTCGGCGGCGATCTTGTCGTCGGGCACGATCCGGGCGAGCAGGTCGATCGCCTCGGGCATCGGCAGCAGACCGAGTTGGACCCGGACCGCGCCGTAGCGGAGCATCAGCTGCTCCATCGGCTCGCGGCTGGTGACGATCACGCAGCACTTGCCGTTGCTCGGCAGCAGCGGCTGGATCTGCGAGACCGTGCGGGCGTTGTCCAGCACCAGCAGCACCTGGCGGTCGGCGAGCAGGCTGCGGTAGAGCGCGGTGCGCTCGCCCGGGTCGGCCGGGATCTGCTCGCTGGGCACGCCGAGGGCGCGCAGGAAGCGGCTGAGCACGTCGGCGGCGCTGGTCGGCTCGTGGGTGTCGTCGTGGCCGCAGAGGTCGACGTAGAGCCGGCCGTCCGGGAAGTGGCCGGAGGCCCGGTGCGCCCAGTGCACCGCCAGGCCGGTCTTGCCGACCCCGGCGACGCCGGTGACGAAGCCGATGCCGGGCGGCTGCTCCGCCGAGCGCTCGTCCGCCACCAGCTGGTCGAGCAGCGCCAGCTCCGCGCCGCGGCCGGTGAAGCCGGGCACGTTGGGCGGGAGGAAGGACGGGGTGGGGCGCCGGTCGGCGACCGGCGGGAGCGCCGGCTCCGCGGCCGGCTCGGTGGCGGGCCGCTCCGGCAGGACGAGCGCGGGGTCGTCGCGCAGGATGGCGTCGTGCAGCTGGATCAGGGGGGTGCCGGGTTCCAGGCCGAGTTCGTCGATGAACTGTCGCCGGCCCTCCCGGAAGGTCTCCATCGCGTCGGCTCTTCGCCCGGCGCGGTGCTGGGCCAGCATCAGGGCGTGCCGGGCCCGCTCGCGCAGCGGGTGCTCGCGCACCACCGCGGCCAGCGAGCCGATCACCTCCAGGTGCCGGCCGAGGGCGAGCTGGCGTTCGACGGAGGCTTCGTAGCAGGCCAGCCGGACCTCGTCGAGGCGGGCGGCCTCGTCCTCCACCGGCCGCCCGGAGACGCCCTCCAGCACCGGGCCGCGCCAGAGCCCGAGCGCGCGCTCGTAGAGCTCGGCGGCCTCCGCGGTCCGGCCCTGCGCCGCGGCCTGCTCGGCCGCGGCGACCAGCTCCTGGAAGACCAGCAGGTCGATCCGGTGGTGGCCGGTGTTGAACTGGTAGCCCGGGTGCACCGTGGCGATCAGGTCGTCGCTGCACCCCTCGGCGCGGAAGATCTTGCGCAGCCCGGCGACGCAGATCGCCACCTGGGTGCGCGCGGTCGCGGGCGGTTCCCCGTGCCACACCGCCTCGACCATGGCGTCGACCGAGACGATCGCGTCGGGTGACAACAGCAGCAGCGCCAGGATGGTGCGCTGCCGCGGGCCGCCGACGGCGATCCGGCGCCCGTCCGCGGCGACCGCGAGCGGGCCCAGCAAGCAGAAGTCCAGCTGAACGTCCAACCGAATCCCCCGTTCATCGGGCGTCCCTCCCCTGTTTTTGAGGACGCCCGTACTGCCGGTGCGGAAGCCGGAACGCAGTCCTCCGCCACCAAACGATCACAGTACCCGTCGGACACTCCGCAGCGCTCCCCCCATGACCCTCAGTGATTTTCGGCGGGGATATAGAACCCTTAGTGAACCCGCATGGGCGAACCGGTGAGAGTGGCCCAGGCCTGACCCCTCCTACCGAGAGAGCTGTCCCATGGGCGCAGAACAGAACTGGATTCCGACCGAGATCGGCCCGGCGGACGTCGGCGCCGAAGCCACGCCGTACGGTCTGATCGACCACCTCCAGCGGCTGGAGGACCTCACCGGGCTGCTGACCCGCGAGAAGGCCCTGGTCTTCCGCGGCTTCGGGGTCACCCCCGGCGAGCTGGACAAGGTCTTCGACCTGCTGCTGCCGAACCGCCTGGCCTACGTGCACGGCAACTCGCCGCGCACCAAGGTCGGCCAGAACCTCTACACCTCCACGGAGTACCCGCAGGAGTTCACCATCTCGATGCACAACGAGATGTCCTACGCGCACCAGTGGCCGGCCCGGCTCGCCTTCTACTGCGAGGTCGCGGCGGAGACCGGCGGCGCCACCCCGGTGGTGGACGGGGTGCGCTGGCTGGCGGCGCTCGACCCCGAGGTGCGCGAGGCCTTCGCCGGCGGCGTGCGCTACCTGCAGAACCTGCACGACGGCTACGGCTTCGGCAAGAGCTGGCAGCAGACCTTCGAGACGGACAGCCGCGAGGAGGTCGAGGCGTTCCTCGCCGGGACCGAGGCGACCTGGGAGTGGAAGAAGGACGGCGGCCTGCGGGTGGCGCAGCTGCGCCCGGCCACCACCCGGCACCCGGTGACCGGCACCGAGGTCTGGTTCAACCAGGCCGACCAGTGGCACCCGGCCGGCCTCGGCGACGAGACCGCCGCGACGCTGGCCAGCATCATGCCGGTCGAGGACCTGCCGCAGTCCGTCACCCTCGCCGACGGTTCGCCGATCCCGGCCGAGTGGGTCGAGCAGATCCGTGACCGCGGCCTGGACGAGGCCGTGAACGTGGACTGGCGCCCGGGCGACGTGCTGCTGATCGACAACGTGCTGGTCGGCCACGGGCGGCGCCCGTTCACCGGCAGCCGGCGCGTGCTGGTGGCGATGTCCGACTGACAGGCGCTGCCCGGCGGACAAGTGCTGTCGACGGACGGGCGCTGTCCGACGGACAGCGGCGACGACGAGAAGGGGTCCGGCTCATCGAGCCGGACCCCTTCTCGTGTGCCCTGCTCGGCTACTGCCGACCGGCCACCAGGTCGAGCGGGCGGATCCGCAGCGCCAGGCGGGCCGGGACCAGGCTGGCGACCAGCGCCAGCACCAGGCAGAGGCCCGCCGAGCCGGCCAGCGTCGACCAGGGGACCTGGTAGGCGGCGTGCTGGCTGGCGTTCAGGATCCGGTTCTCGATCAGCAGCACGGTGGCGTACTGGGTGAGCAGCGTGACGATGAGCCCGAGTGCCGCCGCGGTGGCCACCACCAGCACGGTCTCGCCCGCGACCACGCGCAGCACCTGGCGGCGGGTGCCGCCGGTCAGGCGCAGGGTGGCGAAGTCGCGCAGGCGGTCGCCGGTGGACATCATCATCGTGTTGACGATGGCGAGCAGCGCGTAGAGCAGGGCCGGGCCGAGGATGGCCAGCATGGCGATCCAGCCGTTGCGGGTGGTCTGCGCGTTGTGCGCATCCACCCAGGCGCCGCCGGCGGTGGCCGTAGCCGCGGCCGGGCTGCCGAGCGCCGCGGTGACCTGCTGCGGCCCGGTGCCCGCGGCCACGCCCAGGTAGGCGACCGAGACCGCCGAGGAGCCGGTCACCGCCTCGCGCGGCACCACCACCTCCGGCAGCTGCGGCAGCAGGTGGTGCACCTCGGCGACCAGCTTGAGCGGTGCGGTGCTGCCGTCGGCGAAGGTGGCGTTCAGGGTGTCGCCGACCTGCCAGCCGAAGACCCGGGCCATGTCGGCGGAGACGGCGATCGTGCGCCCGTGCAGGTCGCCGAGCGAGCCGTCGTCCACCGAGAGGTTCCAGGCGGTGCGCAGGTCGCCGTCCACGGCCAGGCCGGTCTCCGGGATCGGCAGATCGGTCGGGCGGCCGGGGGCCAGGCGCTGGGTGGTGTCGGTGAGGCTGTTGATCTGGACGTCGGCGGCCGTGGTGAGCTGCGCGCCGGGCAGCGCGGCCAGCCGGTGCAGCGCGTCGGCCGGCACGGCGGCACCGGTGCCGCTCGGCTCGACCACGTACCCGGCCCGCAGCGCGGCCCTGCCCTGGGCGGCCATCGCGTCGCTGAACGCCACCGTGCCGCCGACCACCGAGCCGGCCAGGCCGATCACCAGGAAGACCGGGGTGGCGGTGGAGACCGTGCGGCGGATCGCGGCGAGCGCGTTCTGCCGGGCGATCAGCCCGGCGGCGCCGGGCAGCAGCGGCACCACCACGGTGAACAGCCGCACCAACGGCGGCACCAGCACCGGCGCGATGAGCACGATCGCCAGCACCGCCATCACGTCGAAGAGCAGCGCCCACTGCGGGGTGGTGGAGGGGTCGCGCGAGGTCGGGTCGGCCAGCATCGAGGCGGGCATCGAGATGAAGGTCTGCAGGGTGTAGCCGAAGACGCCCAGGTAGAGCAGCGCGGCCACCCAGCGCAGCGGCGGCATCACCCTCTTGTCCACGGCGACCTCGCCCAGCGCCTCCACCGGGCGCACCCGGCCGGCCCGGCGGGCCGCCGTGTAGGCGCCGAGCAGCGCGACGAGCAGGCCGCCCGCCCCGGCGAGCAGCAGCGGCACCGGCGCCACCTGGGCCTGGAAGCCGGCCGGGGCGGCGCCCTTGGCGATCAGCCAGGAGGCGATCGCGGGCGCCACCGCCAGGCCCAGCAGGCAGCCGGCCACGGCGGCGGCCAGCGCCACCACCAGGGCCTCGCCGAGCACCAGCAGCCGGACCTGACGTGGGGTCGCGCCGACCGCCCGGAGCATCGCCGTCTCCTGGCGGCGCTGGGCGACGGCGAAGGCGAAGGTGCTGGAGACCACGAAGACCGAGACGAAGCCGGCCATCGCCGCCATGAAGCCGACCAGCTTGTGCAGCGAGGGCGCACCGGGCAGCGAGTCCTGCCCCATCGTGGTGTTGAGCAGTTCCCCGGCCGCGGACATCACGGCCACGCCGAGGGCGAGCGCGACGAAGGAGCCGAGGAAGGCCGGCCACCGCCGCCGCAGCGAGGCGGCGGCGACGGGGAGCAACAGGGTGGCGTTCATCGCCGGGCACCGCCGCCCCGGGCCGCCTCCAGGCCGGTCATCCGCTCGGCGACGGTCTGCGGGTCGGGCCCCACCAGGTGGTCCACCACCTGGCCGTCGGCCAGGAAGAGCACGGTGTCCGCGTACGAGGCGGCGACCGGGTCGTGGGTGACCATGATGGTGCTCTGGCCCTGACCGTCCACCAGCGAGCGCAGCAGGGTGAGCACCTCGCGGCTGCTGGTGCTGTCCAGTGCGCCGGTCGGCTCGTCGGCGAAGAGCACCTTGGGGGCCGAGATCAGCGCCCGGGCGATGGCGACCCGCTGCTGCTGGCCGCCGGAGAGCTGGGAGGGCAGGTGGCCGACCCGCTCGCCCAGGCCGACCTGGGCGAGCGCGGTCCGCACCCGGTCCGCATCGGGCCTGCGCCCGGCCAGGCGCAGCGGGAGCCCGACGTTCTGCTCGGCGGTGAGCGCGCCCAGCAGGTTGAAGGACTGGAAGATGAACCCGAGCCGCTCGCGCCGCAGCTCGGTGAGCGCGGTCTCGGTCAGGCCGCCCAGGTCCACCCCGTCCACCACCACCGTGCCGGCGTCCGGCCGGTCGAGCCCGGCCGCGCACTGCAGCAGGGTGCTCTTGCCCGACCCGGAGGGGCCCATCACCGCGGTGAAGGTGCCCCGGGCGAAGCCGACCGTCACGCCGTCCAGCGCGGTGACGGCGTTGGGTCCGGTGCCGTAGCTGCGGCTGACCCGCTCCAGCCGTACGACGTCGTTGCTGTCTATCATGATCATCTTCCTACCAGGTGGTCAGGTGGTCCGAGCGCCGTCCCTGGCGCACCATCAGTAGCCACCCCAGCCGGCCAGCAGCTGGGCCTGCTCCTCCGCCGAGACCAGCTCCAGCCGGCCCACCGGGGTCCGCGGGTCGGTCAGCAGCGTGTCCAGGACCCGGTGGACCTGGTCGATCAGGCGCTGCGCCTCCGCGTGATCGTAGACGTCCGGGCGGTAACCGAGCCGCAGTTCGAGCCCGGAGCCGTAGAGCGCCGGCACCGCCTGCATCCGCAGCGGGTAGTGGGTGGCGTCGACGCTGGCGGCGTCGCCGAGCCGCAGGCCGTCCAGCCCCGCGGCCAGCTCGGCCGCGTCCAGCGGCGCGTTCTGGTGGATCGTCGTGGTGTCGAACAGCACCTTCTCGCCGACCAGCTGTCGGATCTCGCTCAGCCCCAGCTGGTGGTGCGGCAGCAGCGCCGCCTGCTCGTCCTGGAGGCGCACCAGCAGCTCGGCCAGCGGCTCCTCGTCGTCGAGCCGGACCCGGACCGGCAGGGTGTTCAGGAACATCCCGATCATCCGCTCGACCCCGGGGACCTCGGCCGGGCGACCCGAGACGGTGGCCCCGAAGACCACGTCCGACTCCCCGGTCAGCCGGGCCAGCACCAGCGCCCAGGCGCCCTGCACCGCGGTGTTGAGGGTGATGCCGTGCGCCCGCGCGGCGGCCCGCAGCTCCTCGGTGACCTGCTCCGAGAGCTCGACGCCGACCGAGTCCTGCTGCACCGGCTCGCGGTGCGCGGCCTCCGGCGCCACCAGCGTGGGCCGCAGCCCCGCCAGCGACCCGGCCCAGGCCGCCCGGGCCGCCGCCTGGTCCTGGCCGGCCAGCCAGCCGAGGTACGCACGCAGCGGCGTCGGCTCGGGCAGGCCGCTCGCGTCGCCGCCCTGGCGGTAGACCGTGAACAGCTCCTCCAGCAGCACCGGCACCGACCAGCCGTCCCACAGGATGTGGTGACCGGTCAGGATCACCCGGTGCAGCTGCGCGTCCAGCTTGGCGACCCGCAGCCGCAGCAGCGGCGGGCGCTCGAAGTCGAACGGGCGCAGCCGGTCGGCCAGCGCCAGCCGCTCGGCCGCGGCGACCGCCGCGGCGTCCCCGGTCAGGTCGTCCTCGTACCAGGGCAGTGCGACCGTGCGGTGGACCAGCTGGAGCGGGCTGCCCAGCCCCGTCCGGTGGAAGCCGGCCCGCAGCCCGGCGTGCCGGGCCAGCAGCTGCTCGGCGCTGGTCCGCAGCCGCGGCAGGTCGAGGTCGCCGTGCAGGTCGAAGTGGACCTGGGTGGTGTAGACGTCGACCTCACCGTCGGCCAGCAGGGCGTGGAAGAGGAAGCCCTCCTGCAGCGAGGAGAGCGGCAGGGCGTCCGCCAGCTCCGGCCGGGCGGCCAGCAGTTCGGCGGCCTCCCGCTCGGACTCCGGGTCGGCGAAGACCGAGTGGACCTGCTGCGCCGCCGCCTCGACCGGGCGGGCGACGGCCGCCAGCGCCTGCGCCGTGCGGTGCTGGAAGACCTCGCGGACGGTGACCACCAGCCCGGCGGCCCGGGCCCGGGCGACGAACCGGATCGCCAGGATGCTGTCGCCGCCCAGGTCGAAGAACGACTCGTCGGCGCCCACCTCGTCCAGCCCGAGCACCTCGGCGAAGCTCGCGCAGAGCGCGGCCTGCTGCGGGTCGGCAGGGGCGGTGCGCGGGCCGCTGCGGCCCGGGTCGGGGGCCGGCAGCGCCTTGCGGTCGACCTTGCCGTTGGCGGTCAGCGGCAGCGCGTCCAGCGCCACCACGGTGGCCGGGACCAGGTAGTCGGGCAGCGACTCGCCGACGAAGGCGCGCAGCGCCGCCGCGTCGACCCGCTCGCCCGGCTGCGGGACGGCGTAGCCGACCAGCCGCCGGTCACCCGGGCGGTCCTCCCGGACCATCACGAACACCTGGGCCAGCGCGGGGTGCTGGGCGAGCACGGCCTCGATCTCGCCGGGCTCGATCCGGAAGCCGCGCACCTTGACCTGGTGGTCGGCCCGGCCCAGGTACTCCAGGCTGCCGTCGGCCTGCCGACGGACCAGGTCGCCCGAGCGGTACATCCGGCTGCCGGGCGCACCGAACGGGTTGGCGACGAAGCGCTCGGCCGACAGGTCGGGGCGGTTGAGGTAGCCCCGGGCCAGACCGGCGCCCGCGATCCACAGCTCGCCGACCACACCGGCCGGGACCGGCTGCAGGCTGCCGTCCAGCACGTACAGCTGGGTGTTGGCGACCGGGCGGCCCATCGGCGGCTGCACCCGGCCGTGCAGCGGCTCGCTCATGCTGGCGCAGACCGTGGACTCGGTCGGGCCGTAGGCGTTGACCATCCGCAACCGCCCGGACCAGTACTCGACCAGGTCGGGCGGGCAGGCCTCGCCGGCCACCACCAGGGTGCCGCCCACCGGCAGCGCGTCCGGCGGCAGCACGGCCAGCGCGGTCGGCGGCAGGGTGACGTGGGTGACCCCCTGCTCGGCGATCAGCTCGACCAGCGCCGGGCCGGGCAGCAGCCGCTCGGCGTCGGAGAGCACCGCGCGGGCACCGGTGAGCAGGGCCATGCCCAGCTCCCAGACCGCCGCGTCGAAGCTCGGCGAGGCGAAGAGCAGCACCCGACTGTCCGGGGTGACCGCGAGGCCGGTGCGCTGGCTCTCGACCATCGAGGCCAGGCCGGTGTGGGTGACCACCACGCCCTTCGGGCGGCCGGTCGACCCGGAGGTGTAGATCACGTAGGCCGGGTGGGCGGCGGTCAGCGGGGCGGTGCGCTCCGCGTCGGTGAGGTCGCCGGCCGGATAGCCGGCGGTGTCGGTCCGCTCCACCAGCACCCGCGGCACCGTGCTCCCGGTGAGCAGCTCGGCGGCCACGTCGGCCGTGGTGATCACCAGCGCCGGGTCGGCGTCGGCGAGCATGTAGGCGATCCGGTCGGCCGGGTAGCGCGGGTCCAGCGGCAGGAAGGCCGCACCGGCCTTGAGCACCGCCAGCTGGGCGACGACCAGCTCGATCGAGCGCTCCAGGGCGATCGCCACGAACCCGTCCGGGCCCGCGCCCCGCTCCACCAGCAGCCGGGCCAGCCGGTTGGCCCGCTCGTTCAGCTCGGCATAGCTCAGCCGCTCGGCGTCGAAGGCCAGCGCCACCGCCGTGGGTGCCGCCGCCACCCGGGCCTGGAAGAGCACCGGCAGCGGATCGGCGGCGACCGCGACCTCGGTGTCGTTCCAGGCGGTGAGCAGCCGGTGCCGCTCCTCGGGCGCCAGCGCGTCCAGCCGGCCCAGCGGCAGCGCCGCGTCGCCCGCCAGCGCGGTGAGCACCCGCAGCAGCCGGTCGGCGACCTGCTGCGCCTCGGCGGCGGAGACCAGGTCGGTCTGGTAGTCCATCCGGAAGGCCAGGGTGTCGCCCTCCGGCACGGCCATCAGGCCGAAGGTGTAGTGCACGGCGTCGTGCACCCGCACGTCGGCCAGTCGCACTCCCCCGACCGGCGCGTGCAGCGCCGCCGCGTCCAGCGGGTAGTTCTCGAAGACCATCGCGGTGTCGAAGAGCTCGCCGACCCCGGCCAGTTCCTGGATCTCCGCCAGGCCCAGGTGCTGGTGCTCCAGCAGCCCGGCCTGCTCGCCCTGCAGCCGGCCCAGCAGCTCGGCCAGCGACTCGGCCGGGTCCAGCCGCAGCCGCAGCGGCAGGGTGTTGATGAACAGGCCCACCATGCCCTCGGAGCCGCGCAGTTCGGCCGAGCGGCCGGAGACGGTGACGCCGAAGGTGACGTCGGTGGTCCCGGTGGTGCGGCCCAGGGTGATCGCCCAGGCGCCCTGCAGCAGGGTGTTGAGGGTCAGCCCGTGGGCCCGGGCCTGCTCGGCCAGCGCCGTGCCGAGCTGCGCCGGGGCGCGGAACTCCAGCCGCGTCGGCACCGTCGGCACCCGGCCCGGCGGCACCGCGCGCACCCGGGTCGGCTCCTCCAGCCCGGCGAGCGCGGCCTGCCAGGCGGCGCGGGCGGCCATCCGGTCCTGGGCGTCCAGGTGCTCCAGGTGCTCGCGGTAGGGGCGGACCCGGGGCAGCGCGGTGGCGTCGCCGCCGGCCGCGTAGAGCGCCAGCAGCTCCTGGATCAGCACCGGCATCGACCAGCCGTCCAGCAGCAGGTGGTGGTTGGTGAGGACCAGGCGGTGCCGGTCGGCCGCCAGCCGCAGCAGGGCGAAGCGCAGCAGCGGCGGGCGGTCGAGGTCGAAGCGGCGGCCGCGCTCCTCGGCGGCCAGCTGCTCGGCCCGCTCCGGGTCCTCGGTCAGGTCGACCTCGCGCCAGGGCAGGTCGACGCCGGCCGGGATCACCTGCACCGGGTGGCGCAGGCCGCCGTGGAAGCCGGCGCGCAGGTTGGCGTGGCGGTCCAGCAGCGCCGCCGCGGCCGTCCGCAGGGCGCCGGCGTCCAGCTCGCCGACCAGGTCCAGCTCCAGCTGGGCCAGGTAGACGTCGGTCTCCCCGGTGTCGTACAGGGCGTGGAAGAACAGGCCCTGCTGCAGCGGGGAGAGCGGCAGCACGTCCACCAGGTCCGGGACCTGGGACTCCAGCTGCTCGATCTCCGCCTGCGTCAGCTCGGCCGGCGCCAGGTCGGACGGGGTGCGACCACCGGCGTCCGGGGCGGCGGCGTGCGCGGCCAGCGCGCGCAGCGCCGCGAACCAGCCCTCGGCCAGCTCGCGCACGCTCTCGGCGGAACGCAGCCGCGGCGCCCAGCTCCACTCGGCGACCAGCTCGGGGCCCTGCGGGCCGTCCTGGACCAGGGCGTTGAGCTCCACGCCGTGGGCGAGCGGCATCCGCTCGTCGGCGCCGGGCACCCGGCCCTCCAGCTCGGGCAGCACCGCCCAGTCGGCGGTGGCCCCGGCGAACCGGCCCAGGTAGTTGAACCCGTAGCGCGGGCGCGGCAGTTCGGCCAGCAGTGGACCGGTGCGCGGGTTCAGGTGGCGGAGCAGGCCGTAGCCGATGCCCTTGTCCGGCACCGCGCGCAGCTGCTCCTTGACCCGCTTGAGCAGGGTGCCGGCCGCCGCGCCGCCGGCCCGCGCCTCGGCGAGGTCGAGCGGGCCCGCGGTCAGCCGCACCGGGTAGAGGCTGGTGAACCAGCCCGCGGTGCGCGACAGGTCGCCGCCGCCGAGCGCGTCGCTCTCCCGCCCGTGGCCCTCCAGGTCGACCAGCGCCTCGCCGTCGCAGGCCAGCGCGAAGCCGGTGAGCAGGACGTCGTTGACCTCCGCGTGGTAGGCGGCGGGCAGCGTGGTGAGCAGTTGCTCGGTGACCTCGGCGGGCAGCCGCAGGGTGAGCCGCTCGGCGCTGCCGTGGGTGTCCCGCACCGGGTTGATCCAGAGCGGCTCGGCACCCGCCAGGGTGCTCTGCCACCAGCCGAGTTCGGCCTCCCGCTCGGGGCGCTGGGCCTCGGCGGTCAGGCGCTGCGCCCAGCTGCGGAACGAGGTGCCGACCGGGTCCAGGGCCGGGACCAGGCCCTCGGCGACCGCCTGCCAGGCCTGGGCCAGGTCCGGCACCAGCAGGCGCCAGGTGACCCCGTCGACCACCAGGTGGTGGAGCACCAGCAGCAGTTGGCCGGACTCGGCCGCGCCCCGGTCGAACCAGACGGCCTGCACCATCACGCCCTCGCGCGGCGCGAGCCGCCCGCGGGCGGCCAGCCCCTGCTCGGCGCGGAGCGCGGCCAGCGCCCGCTCGTCGAGACCGGTGGCGTCGACCCGGCGCACGCAGTCGGCGGCCGCGACGGTGCCCGGCGCGGTGACGGTCAGCTCCCAGTCGTCGGTCATCCGCAGCCGCAGCGCGTCGTGGTGGTCGAGCACGGCCTGCAGGGCGGTCAGCAGTTCCGGCTCGGTGAGGGCCGGCACCTGCAGCGTCATGGCCTGGTTGTAGGCGTCGAACTGGTCGACGGTGCCGGGGTGTTCGGCCAGCCAGTGGGCGATCGGGGTGAGCGGCAGCGGGCCCAGGCCCGCGCCCGGGGCCTCGACGGCGGCCTGCGGCAGGTCGAGGGCGGCCTCGGCCAGAGCGGCGGCGGTGCGGCGGGTGAAGACGTCCCGGGCGGTGATGGTCAGCCCGGCCCGGCGGGCCCGGGCGACCAGCTGGATCGACATGATGCTGTCGCCGCCCAGGTCGAAGAACGAGTCGTCGGGGCCGACCCGGTCCAGGCCGAGCACCTCGGCGAGCAGGCCGCAGAACAGCTCCTCGCGCGGGGTGCGCGGGGCCCGGGCCGCCTCGGCGGACGGGAGTTCGGGGGCCGGCAGCGCGGCGCGGTCGACCTTGCCGTTGGCGGTCAGCGGCAGCGCGGGGAGGGTCACCACGGTGGCCGGGACCATGTACTCGGGCAGCAGGGTGCCCGCGAAGCCGAGCAGGTCGGCGGTGTCGAGCTCGGCGGCGTCGGGGCCGGCGGCGGGCACCACGTAGGCGACCAGGCGGCGGTCGCCCGGGCGGTCCTCGCGGACCAGCACCACGGCCTGGGCCACCGCCCGGTGGCGCCCGAGGGCGGCCTCGATCTCGCCGATCTCGACCCGGTAGCCGCGGATCTTGACCTGGTCGTCGCCGCGGCCGAGGTAGTCGACGTTGCCGTCGGGCAGCACCCGGGCGGTGTCGCCGGTCTTGTAGAGCCGCCCGCCCGGGGCGCCGAACGGGTCCGGCACGAAGCGCTCGGCGGTCATCGCGGGCTGGCCCAGGTAGCCGCGGGCCAGGCCGGCGCCGCCGATCCAGAGCTCGCCGACGGTGCCGACCGGCACCGGCTGCAGCGCGGCGTCCAGCACGTACATGCTGGTGGCCGGGATCGGACGGCCGATCGGCACCACCTCGGTGGGCTGCGGGCCCTCGACGTCGAAGACGCAGTTGCCGACGGTGATCTCGGTCGGCCCGTACTCGTTGACCACCCGGCCGCCGCCGAGCCACTCGCACCAGCGCTCGGCGACCTGGCCGAGCAGCGCCTCGCCGCCGACCACCAGGACCGGGGTGAGGCCCTCGGTCTCGGCCGGGGTGAGCTGGTGGGAGAGCATCTCCAGGTGGCCCGGGGTCAGCTTGAGGAAGTCGAAGGGGCCCGACTCGACCAGGAATGCGCCCAGTTCGGCCAGGTCGCGGCCGTGCGGGAAGAGCGTGACCGGGGCGCCGGTGAGCAGCGGCACCCAGAGCGTGGGCACCACCAGGTCGAAGGCGACCGAGGAGAAGAGTGCGGCGCCGCCGCCCTGGCCGGTGTAGTCCGCGACCGCCCAGCCGAGGTAGTTGGCCAGGCTGCGGTGCCCGATCTGGACGCCCTTGGGCTTGCCGGTGGAGCCGGAGGTGTAGATGACGTAGGCGAGCCGGTCCGGGTCGTGGTCGACCGCCGGGCGGGTGGCGGGCTCCCCGTCCGCCGCGGCCGGGTCCACCACGGCGCCGTCGAAGGCGAGTTCGCGGTCGGTGACGACGGCGACCGCGCCCGCGTCGCGCAGCACGCCCTCGATCCGGGCGGCCGGCCAGGACGGGTCCATCGGCAGGTAGGCCGCGCCGGACTTCCAGACCCCGAGCAGGCTGGTGAGCAGCGTCGGCGTGCGGTCGAGCAGCACGCCGACCACCTGGTCCGGGCCGGCGCCGCGGTCGCGCAGGTGGTGGGCCAGGCGGTTGGCGCGCTCGTCCAGCTCGCGGTAGCTCAGCGCGACGCCGTCGCAGCGGACCGCGGGCGCCTCGGGGGTGCGCGCGGCCTGGGCCTCGACCCCGGCCAGCGCGTCCAGGGCGTAGGGGGGCTGCAGGGCGGCGGCGTTCCACTCGGTCAGCAGCCGGTGGCGCTCCTCGGCGGTGAGCAGGTCGATCTGGCCGAGCGGCGTCTCCGGGTTGTCCAGCACCCCCTGCAGGAAGCGCAGGAAGCGGTCCTGGTGCTCGGCCACCTCGTGCTCCTGGTAGAGCTCGGGGCTGGCGTCGAAGTCGATGGTCAGGCCCTGGCCGTCGGCGCGGTCGTAGACCGCGATGCACAGGTCGTCGACCGGGCCGTTGGAGAGGTTGTTGCCGAAGGCGAGGTGGTCGCCGAAGCGCAGCTCGGTGTCGAAGGACATGATGTTGACGGTCGGGCCGACCAGGCCGTCGTCCGAGCCGGTCAGGCCGAGCGCGCGGCAGACGTCCTCGTAGCGCGGCATCTGGTGCTTGAGGCCGCCGCGCACCTCGCCGACCGTCTGGCGGACCAGCTGCGCCGCGCTCTGCTCCGGGCTCACGTCCAGCAGCAGCGGCACCCAGTTCGAGGCCATCGAGGGGGTGCGGCGGGCCAGCGGGGTGGCCCGGCCGGTGACCGGCAGGCCCAGGATCTGCCGCTGCTGACCGGTCATCCGCTGCAGGTAGGCGCCGGTCAGCGCGATCAGCAGGATGGACCACGGCGCGCGGTGGCCGCGGGCGGTCTCGCGCAGCCGGTCGGTGTGCTCCTGGGAGAGCGTGACGGTGCGGCGGAAGTAGCCGATCGCCGGACGGTCCGGCCCCGGCTCGGCGGCGCGCTCGACCAGGCGGCGCGGCTCGGGGCGGTCCGCGAGCTTCTCCACCCAGTAGCGCAGGTCGGCCTCGGCGGCCGGCGAGCGGCGGTAGGCGGCGTCCTCGGCCAGCAGCTCGTCGAGCGCGCCGAAGCCGCCCGGGCCCGGGTCCTCGCCGGCGGCCAGGGCGGTGTAGATCTCGGCGATCCGGGTGCCGACCAGCGAGCCGCCGTAGGCGTCGATGGTCACGTGGTGGGCGCGCTGGTAGTAGAAGTAGCGGTCCTCGGCGAGCTTGAGCAGCGCGAAGCTGGTCACCCGGCCGGCGGCCAGGTCGACCGGCGCGGTCAGGTCGGCGTCCATCCAGGCCTTGGCGGCGGCCTGCGGGTCCGGCTCGGCCGACACGTCGACCAGCGGCAGGTGGCGGTCCGCGGCGTCCGGGTCGACGTACTGGACCAGCCCGTCCGACTCCTCGCGCACCGCCGTCACCCGGTAGGCCCAGGCCTCGTCGAGCAGCCGGCGCCAGGCGGCGTCCATCAGCCGCGGGTCGACCGCGCCGCGGATGTCCTTGTACTCGGCGATGTTGTACCGGCAGCCGGAGGCGTCCAGCTGGTGGGCGAACCAGATGCCGGTCTGGGCGGCCGACAGCGGCAGTCTCTCCTGACGCTTCTCAGACATTGCTCTTCACCCTCGCGGTCGTGTGGCCTGCGGTCCAGTTGCGGTTGATGTGGTCGATGCACTCGGTGCGGCTCGCGGGCTCGAGCGCCACCGTCCAGCCGGCCGGGACCGCCGCGAAGGCGGGCCAGAGCGAGAAGTCGCCGGCCTCGTTGACCAGCACGCGGTAACGGCCGGTCGGGTCGTTGAACGGGTCCGTCATGGGATGTCTCCTCCTTCGGGTGAGGACCGGTCAGAACCGGGGCGTCAGGGGTGCGAGCCGCTCGGTCAGCAGGGCGACGAGCTCGGTGGTGGTGGACTCGAAGTAGAAGTGGCCGCCCGCGACGGTGCGCAGCTCGAAGCCGCCGGCCGTGCACTCGGCCCAGCGGCGGGCGTCCTCGGGCCGGCAGGCCTCGTCGTCCCGGCCGACGACGGCGGTGATCGGGCAGAGCAGCGGGGCGCCGGGCCGGTAGCGGTAGGTGTCCACCAGGTGGAAGTCGGCGCGCAGCACCGGCAGCGCCATCTCGCGCAGCTCCGCGTCCTGCAGCAGCTGGGCGCCGACGCCGCCGAGGGTGCGCACGTACGCCAGCACCCCCGCCTCGTCGAGCAGCGGGGGGAAGGGGTTGGGCACCGAGGGGGCGCGGCGGGCGGAGGCGAAGAGGTGACGCAGCGCCGGGCGGTGCCGCGAGGACAGGCGGCGGGCGGTCTCGAAGGCGACGGTGCCGCCCAGGCTGTGCCCGAGGAACGCCACCGGGCGGTCCAGCAGCGGCTCGATCGCGGCCGCGATGTCGCCGGCCAGGGTGTCCAGGTCGGTCGCGGGCGACTCGCCGTAGCGGTCCTGGCGGCCCGGGTACTGGACGGCCACCAGCTCGACGTCGGCGGGCAGGTCGCCGGCGAGCGCGCGGAAGGCGCCGGCGGAGCCGCCGGCGTGCGGGAAGCAGACCAGCCGCACGCGGGCGTGCGGCCGGGGCGTCGGGGTGCGGAACCAGCGGGCGGTCTCCGCCGTGGTCTGGGCGATCATCGGAGCCTTTCAACCGATTCGGCGAGCACCCGCCGGCGCCCGGCGCCGGAGTACACATGTCCGGCAGTGACCAATCTCCGGGACCGCCCTATATTTCGGCCGGTCGTCGGCCATGCCCCGGCGCGCGCGGCCACCGGCGGCCGGACGCGCGAAGAGCCCTGCCCTCGCCGGGGGAACGGCGGGGGCAGGGCTCTTCTCTTCGACGGGGACGGTTCGTCAGGCGCTCGTCAGGGCGTCACCGCCAGTCCGTCAGGCGGGTGTCCGGGCCGGCGCCGGGCTTCAGCGCCGCCGAGGCGGCCTTGACCACCTCGGCGCTGGACTCACCGTTGGTGAGCACCACCAGGCCGGTGCCGCCGTGCACGGTGAACATCGACACCGCCTGGTAGCCGCCGGGCGAGCCGCCGTGGCCGAACTCCACGTCCGGGCCGCTGTTGTCGACGATGGTGCCGAGGCCGAAGAAGCTGGTGCTGTGCGGGGTCAGCAGTTGCTCGGCCAGCTCGCGGTCGAGCAGCGCCAGCGGACGGCCCAGGTAGCTGCGCCGGATCTCCAGCTCCAGCTTGGCCAGGTCGGCCGCGGTGCTCCACAGGCCGGCCGCGGACCGCTCCGGGTGCAGCAGCCAGCCGCCCTCGATGCCCTGGCCCAGCTCGTCGTGCCCGAGCGCGACCGGCAGCCCGGCGAGCTGTGGGTAGTACTGGTCGAAGCTGCTGTGCCGCATGCCCAGCGGCGCGAAGACCAGGCGCTCCACCAGCTGCCCGAACTCCTCGCCGGTCAGGTCGGTGAGCATCTGCTCCAGCACCGTGTAGTGCGCGTTGGACTGCCGGAAGGTACCGGCCTGCTCCTGGCGCACCGGCCCGGTGGCCGGCTGGACCTCGCCGCGCAGCAGCTCGACCGGGGTGGCCACCCGCTGCCCGCGCCGCACGCCGCGGCGCGGGGTCTGGGTCAGCCCGGCGGTGTGGCTGAGCAGCTGGCGGACCGTCACCGTCACGGTGCCGGGCAGCCGCCACGAGCTCAGGTAGCTGTTGACGTCCGTGTCCAGGTCGATCAGGCCCTGCTGGACCAGCCGCAGCACCGCGAACGCGGTGACGTGCTTGCCCCAGGAGCCGACCTGGAACAGCGTGTCGTGGGTGATCGGCTCGGCGCTGCCGGCCGCCAGGGTGCCCAGCGTCTTCAGCGCGACCAGCTCGCCGTTCTCCACCACCGCGATGCTGGCGCCCGGCACCTCGTTCGCCGCCAGCACGCCCAGCAGGGAGTCCAGCGAGAGCGCGGCGCGGTCGACGGCGGCCGGCGCGGGCAGCGGGCCCGCACTGTCGTAGGCCCGCGGGGCGGTGCCCGCCGCCAGGTCCAGCGCGGCGGCCAACTGGCCCAGGGTGTCGTGCTGGTAGAGCATGAACAGGGTCAGCGGCAGTTCGGCCCGCCGGGCGGCGGCCATCACCGCGATCACCAGGATCGAGTCGCCGCCGAGGCGGAAGAAGCTGTCCTCGGTGCCCACCTGCGGCACGCCGAGCACCTCGGCCCAGATCGCGGCCAGCTGCTGCTCGGTGGCGGTGCGCGGGGCGACGTACGCGTGGTCGGCCGTGGTCCACACCTCGGGGTCGGGCAGGATGTTGCGGTCGACCTTGCCGTTGGCGGTCAGCGGGATGGTGTCGAGCTCCACGAAGACCTGCGGGATCATCGTGTCCGGCAGCTCCTGGGCGAGCAGCTCGCGCAGCTCCCGGGCCGGCGCCGGCCGGCCGCCCACCGGGACCAGGTAGCCGATCAGCCGCTGGTGGCCGTGCGGGTCCTCGCGGACCGCGGCGACCGCCTCGGCGATGTACGGCAGGCGGGTCAACGCGGCCTCGATCTCGCCGAGTTCGATCCGCACGCCGCGGATCTTGACCTGGTGGTCGACCCGGCCGAGGAACTCCAGGCCGCCCTCGTCGTTCCAGGCCACCACGTCGCCGGTCCGGTAGAGCCGGGTGCCGGCCGGGCCCCACGGGTCCGGCACGAAGCGCTCGGCGGTCAGCTCGGGCCGCCCGCCGTAGCCGCGGGCCACGCCCACGCCGCCGACGTACAGCTCGCCGGCCACGCCGACCGGCACCGGCTCCATCACCGCGTCCAGCACCCGCAGCTGGGTGTTGCGGACGGACTTGCCGATGGTCACCCGCGCCTCGCCGATCGGGTCCCCGGCGCGCAGCACCGCGTGGGTGACGTCGTCCGAGCACTCGGTCGGGCCGTAGGCGTTGACCATCTTCACCTGCGGGAACCGGGCGAACCAGCGCGTGCACAGGTCCGGCGGCAGCGCCTCGCCGGTGACCACCAGGTGCCGCAGGTGCGGCAGCCGGGCGTCCAGCGCGCCCGCGTCCCAGGCGTCCAGCGCCGCCCGGAGCAGCGAGGGGACCACCTCCAGGACGGTCACCCGCTCGGCGTCCACCCGCGGGATCAGCTCCAGCGGGTTGACCGCGGTGTCGGCGCCGACCACCCGCACCGAACCGCCGACCACCAGGGTGGAGAGCATCTGCCACACCGAGATGTCGAAGGCCATCGAGGCGTTCTGCACCACCGAGTCGGCGGCCGTGATGCCCAGGTCGTCGATCTTCGCGAGCAGGTGGTTGGCCATGCCGCGCCGGTGCACCAGGACGCCCTTGGGGCGGCCGGTGGAGCCCGAGGTGTAGATGACGTAGGCCAGGTCGTCGGCCTCGGCCAGCGGGGCCGGGTCGGTGACCGGCAGGTGCGACCACTCCTCGGGGCGGTCCAGCAGCACCGGCACCGCGGCCAGGCCCGGGGCGGCGGCCAGCAGCGGCGCCATCCGGTGGGTCTCGGTCAGCAGGACGGCGATCTCCGCGTCCTGGGCCATGTAGCCCAGGCGCTCGGCCGGGTACTCCGGGTCGAGCGGCAGGTAGGCGCCGCCCGCCTTGAGCACGGCCAGCACCGCGGTGACGGTGGCCGGCGAGCGGTCGGCGCAGATGCCGACCAGGGTGTCCGGCCCGACGCCCAGCTCGCGCAGGTGGTGGGCGAGCCGGTTGGCCCGCTCGTTGACCTCGCGGTAGCTCAGCCGCACCCCGTCGGCGGTGATCGCCACCCGGTCCGGGGTCAGCGCGGCGTGCCGCTCGAACTCGGCCTCCGCCATCAGCCAGCTCTGCTCCCGCTCGGTGGCGGTCCAGGCGGCCAGCAGCTGCTCGTCCTGCGGCGCCAGCCGGGCGGCACGGGCGTCGCCCTGCGGGTCGGCGGCCATCGCCTCCAGCACGGCCCGGTACATCGCGGCCAGCCGGGCGCCGTTGGCCGGGCTGAGCACCCGGGTGTCGGCGGTGAGGTTGAGCCCGGCGCCGCCGGTGGCGACGCTGAGCGCGAACTCGGTGCTGCCCTCGCCGACGGAGGCCGCCGCGTCGATGTCCGCGCTGTCGAAGCCGCGGAAGTCGTGGTAGTTGAAGATCACGTCGATCAGCCGGCGGCCGCCGGCCACCTCGCGCTGGATCGCCTGCAGCGGGTAGCGGCGGTGCGACCAGAGCTCGACCTCGCGGGCGAAGACCTGCTCGACCAGCTCGCGCCAGGTCCGCGCGGTCCGGCCGGCCGCGAACGGCAGGGTGTTGAGGTACATGCCCTGCACCCGGTCGGCGCCCACCGCCTCGGGGCGCGAGTCGCAGACCAGGCCGACGTGGAAGTCGGCGTCCTCGGTCAGCTGGCCCATCACCTTGAGGTGGGCGGCCAGCAGCACGCTCTTCACCGAGACCTTGGCCTTGGCCGCGAAGGCGCGCAGCGGCTGCTCCAGGTCGCCCAGCGGCACCTGGCTGACGTGCAGCCGGCCCGGCCCGGCCTCGCCCCAGCCCGCCGGCACGGTGACCGCGGCGTGCTGCTCCACGATGCCGCGCCAGTAGCCGCGGTCCGCCTCGGAGTCGAGCGACTCCAGCTCGCCGGCGACAAAGTCGGCGAACCGCACCGCGGGTGCCTGGTGCTCGGCCGGCCGCTCGCCGGCGCGGTGGCTGCGGTACACCTCGACCAGCTCGGTGAGCAGGGCGAACTGGCCCCAGCCCTGGGTCAGCGCGTGCGGCTGGGTGAAGGCCAGGCGCCAGCCGCCGGGCTCCGCCAGGTGCACCGCGACGCGCAGCAGCGGCGGGGTGGCCGGGTCGAAGAGCTCGGCGCGCTCGGCGGCGAAGAAGTCCTCCATCGCCCGGCGGCGCCCCGCCTCGTCCAGCGGGCGCAGGTCGTGCACGGTGACCGGCACGGTCAGCTCGGCGTGCACCAGCTGCAGCGGGGTGCTGTAGCCGACCAGGTCGAAGGAGGTGCGCAGGGTCTCGTGGCGGCGGGTCAGCTCGGCGACGGCGGCGCGCAGCGCGCCCTCGTCGAACGGCTGCTCGTCGCGGACCGCGTAGGAGACGCACTGGTGGTAGGCGGCGTCGCTGCCGGAGAGCATCTCGACCAGCATGCCGAGCTGCACCTGGGTCGCCGGGTAGGCGTCGACCACGTCCGCCGGGACCTTGGCCCGGTCCGCCGCGTCGATCAGGGCGAACGGCGCGACCCCGGTGACCGGCTCGGCGGGGGCCGGGCGGCCGGTGATCAGCTCGCTCAGGCCGGCGACGGTGCGCCGGGCGAAGACGTCCTGCACGGTGAGGTCGAAACCGGCCTTGCGCAGCGCGCCGACCAGCGCGACGGCCCGGATCGAGTCGCCGTCGAGCTCGAAGAAGCCGTCCTCGACGCCGACCCGCTCGACCCCGAGCTCCTGCCGCCAGATCGCGGCGATCTGCTCCTCGACGGGCGTGCGCGGGGCGACGTACTCGGACTCCGCCCGCTGCGCGCTCCGGTCGGGGGCGGGCAGCGCGGCCTTGTCGAACTTGCCGTTGACGGTCAGCGGCATCGCCTCCAGGGTGACGAAGGCGGCCGGGACCATGTACTCGGGCAGCGAGCGGGCCAGCAGCGCCCGCAGCTCGGTCACCGACGGGGCCTGGTCGCCGACCGGCACCAGGTAGCCGACCAGGCGCTCGTCGTGGACCACCACGACGGCCTGGCGGATGCCCGGGTGCTCCAGCATGACGCCGGCGATCTCGCCGAGCTCGATCCGGTAGCCGCGGATCTTCACCTGGGTGTCGATCCGGCCGAGGAACTCCAGCTCGCCGTCCGGCCGGCGCCGGGCCAGGTCACCGCTCCTGTAGAGGCGGGAGCCGGCCGGGCCCCACGGGTCCGGCACGAAGCGCTCGGCGGTCAGCTCCGGGCGGCCGAGGTAGAGCCGCGCCACGCCCGGGCCCGCGACGTGGATCTCGCCCGGGACCCCGATCGGCACCAAGTGGCCCGCGCGGTCCAGCAGATGGATGCGAAGATCACTGAGCGGGCGACCCACCCGATTGCCCGCCAGCGGGTCAAGGTCCGCCTCCTCGATGCGGTAGAAGGTCGAGTGCACGGTCGTCTCGGTGATGCCGTACATGTTGATCAGCTGGGGCCGGTCCAGGCCCATCAGGTCGACCCACGGCCGCAGTTCGGGCACCTCCAGCTTCTCGCCCGCGAAGACCACCGCGCGCAGCTCCAGCTTGCCCAGCCGCGCGTCCCGCTCGACCGCGAAGGAGACCAGCGAGCGGAAGGCCGTCGGGGTCTGCGACAGGACGGTGACGCCCTCGGCGACCAGCAGGTCCAGGAAGTCCTCCGGCGAGCGGGTGACGGCCTGCGGCACCACGACCACCCGGCCGCCGAAGAGCAGCGCGCCCCACATCTCGAAGACCGAGACGTCGAAGGCGTAGGAGTGGAACATCGAGAAGACGTCCCGCTCGTCGAAGGCGTAGTGCTCGTGGGCCGTGGTCATCAGGCGGACCACGTTGGTGTGGGTGAGCACGCAGCCCTTGGGCTTGCCGGTGGAGCCCGAGGTGTAGATCACGTAGATCACGTCGTCGGGGGTGGAGACCGGCTCCGGGTTCACCGCCGGGCGGGCGGCGATCCGCTCGGCGTCGCGGTCGAGCTCCACGAAGGTGCCGGCGTAGACGTCCGCCAGCACCGGCATGGTGCTCGCCGAGACCACCGCGACCTTGGCGCCGGAGTCGGCCAGCGCGTAGCCGAGCCGGTCGCTCGGGTGCGCCGGGTCCAGCGGCAGGTAGCCCGCACCGGACTTGAGGATGCCCAGCAGCGTCGGCAGCAGCAGCTCGCCGCGCTCCAGGCACATGCCGACCAGGTCCTCGGGGCCGACCCCGAGCTCGCGCAGGTGGTGCGCCAGGCGGTTGGCCCGCTCGTTGACCTCGGCGTAGCTGAGCGAGACCGCGCCCGCGGTGACCGCGATCGCGTCGGGGGTGCGGGCGACCTGCTGCTCGAAGAGCTGGTGGACGCAGGCCTCGACCGGGGTCGCCGGCTCGGCGGCGGTGCCGGTGAGCAGCGCGTGCTCGGCGGGCGGCAGCAGGATCGCGGTGGCGTCGCCCTCGGGGTCGGCGACCATCGCCTCCAGCACGGCCCGGTACATCCCGGCCATCCGCTCCAGGTTGGCGGGGCTGATGCAGCGCGGGTTGGCGGTGAGGATGATGTGGCCGGCCCGGGAGGCGACGGTGAGCGGGAACTCGGTCGGGCTGTCGTCGATCGCCTCGGTCTCCTGGTCGAGCAGGTCGCCGTCGATCTGGTGGAAGTCCTGGTAGTTGAAGTAGACCTCCATCAGCCGCTCGGCGCCGCCGAACTCGCGCTGGATCGCGGGCAGCGGGTAGCGCCGGTGCGGCCACAGGCCGACCTCGTGGGCGAAGGTCTGCGCGACCAGCTCGCGCCAGGTGCGCGCGGTGCGGTCCATCGCGAACGGCAGCGTGTTGAGGTACATGCCGAGCACGCGGTCGGCGCCGAGCAGTTCGGGGCGGGCGTCGCAGACCAGGCCGGTGTGGAAGCTCTGCTCCTCGGTGAGCTGGCTGAGCACCTTCAGGTGCGCGGCGATGACCACGCTCTTGAAGGAGGCCTTCGCCTTGGTCGCGAGCGCCCGCAGCGCCGGCTCCAGGTCGCGCAGGTCGGTGCCGGCCTGCACGGTGTGGCGGACCGGGTCGGCCTCGCCCCAGCCGGTGGGGAGCATGAACCGGGCGCGGCCCTGCACGATGCCCCGCCAGTAGCCGCGGTCGTCCTCGTCGGCCAGCGACTCCAGCTCGCCCGCGATGAAGTCGGCGAACCGGGCGTCGGGGGCCTCGGGGCACTGCGGCGCGAGGCCGTCGCGGATCCGGCCGTAGCCGCGCAGGATCTCCATCAGCAGGGAGTGCTGGCTCCAGCCCTCCATGATCGGGTGGCACTCGGTGACCGAGATCCACCAGCCGTGGTCGGTGACGTGGGCGTGGAAGCGCATCAGCGAGGGCACGGTCAGGTCGAACAGGTTGGCGCGCTCGCGGGTGGTGAAGGCGCGCAGCTCGGCCAGCACCTGCTCGGGGGCCAGGCCCCGCAGGTCGCTGCAGCCGGCCGAGACCTCGGCGGCGGCGTGCACCAGCTGCATCGGGCGGGAGTAGCCGCCCAGGTGGATCGAGGTGCGCAGCATCTCGTGCCGCGCGGTGACGAAGCGGACGGCCGCCTCGAAGGCCGCGTGGTCGAAGGGCTGCTCGTCCTTGATCCGGCCGGTGCTGACGTTGTGGTAGTTGTTCTGGCCCTCGTCGGCCAGCATCTCGACCACCATGCCGAGCTGCACCTGGGAGAGCGGGTAGGCGTCGGTGACGCCCGCCGGCAGCAGGGCGCGGTCCTCCGCGGAGATCAGCGCGAACGGCTCGACGGTGGCCAGGACCCGGTCGGTGACCGGACGGCCGGTGATCAGCTCGCTCAGCCCGGCCACGGTGCGGTGCTCGAAGACGTCGCGCACGGCCAGGTCGAAGCCGCTCTCGCGGAGCGCCCCGACCAGGGCGACGGCCTTGATGGAGTCGCCGCCGAGCTCGAAGAAGCCGTCCTCGACGCCGACCCGCTCGACCGCGAGCACCTCGCGCCAGACCGCGGCGACCTGCTCCTCGACCGGGGTGCGCGGCGCGACGTAGGCCGCGGCGGTGCCCAGGGCCTCCTGGTCGGGGGCCGGCAGGGCGCGCTGGTCGAGCTTGCCGTTGACGGTGAGCGGGATGCGGTCCAGCGCGACGAAGGCGGCCGGGACCATGTAGCCGGGCAGCACGGCGGCGCAGTGGCCGGCCAGCTCGCCACCGGTGGGCAGCGCCTCGCCGGCCGGCACCAGGTAGGCCACCAGGCGCTTGTCGCCGGGGGTGTCCTGGCGGGCGACCACCACCGCGTCGGCGACGCCCGGGTGCTCCTGGAGCACCTTGGCGATCTCGCCGAGCTCGATCCGGTAGCCGCGGATCTTCACCTGGGAGTCGATCCGGCCGAGGAACTCCAGGCTGCCGTCGGGGCGGCGCCGGGCCAGGTCGCCGCTGCGGTACAGGCGGGAGCCGGCCGGGCCCCACGGGTCGGGCACGAAGCGCTCGGCGGTCAGCTCCGGACGGTTCAGGTAGCCGCGCGCCACGCCGGGGCCGGCGACGTGGATCTCGCCGGGCACCCCGATCGGGGCCAACTGGCCGTGCTCGTCGAGCAGGTAGCTGCCGAGGTCGCCGAGCGGGTGGCCGATCGCGTTGCCCGCGCCGGCCGCCAGGTCCGCCGCGCCGACCCGGTGGTGGGTCGTGTGCACGGTGGTCTCGGTGATCCCGTACATGTTGATCAGCTCGGGCGTGTCCAGTCCGCGGCGCGCGACCCACTCGCGCAGCGCGGCGAAGTCCAGCGCCTCGCCGCCGAAGACCACGGTGCGCAGCGACAGCGCGGCGGGCTCGGGGCGCAGGCCGTCGACCCGGATCAGCTGGGCGAAGGCGGAGGGCGTCTGGTTCAGCACCGTGACGCCCTGCTCGACCAGCAGGTCCAGGAAGAGCTCCGGGTCCCGCGCGGTCAGGCTCGGCACGATGACCACCCGGCCGCCGTGCAGCACGGCGCCCCAGATCTCCCAGACCGAGAAGTCGAAGGCGTAGCTGTGGAACATCGTCCACACGTCCGCCGGGCCGAAGCCGAACTGCGGGCGGGTGGTGTCGAACAGCCGCAGCACGTTGGCGTGCGAGAGCACCACGCCCTTGGGCTTGCCGGTGGAGCCGGAGGTGTAGATGACGTAGACGGTGTTCTGCGGGCCGGCCAGCGGCTCGGGGTTGGTGACCGGGTCGGCGCCGGTGCCGTCGGTGGACTCGCCGGCCTCGGTGAAGCGGGCGGCGTCCAGCAGTTCGCCGGTGAAGACCTCCGCCAGCAGCGGGCGGGTGGCGGCGTGCACCACGGCGACCGCGGCGCCGGAGTCCGCCAGCACGTAGCCGAGCCGGTCGCTCGGGTTGGCCGGGTCCAGCGGCAGGTAGCCTGCGCCGGACTTGAGCACGCCGAGCAGCATCGGCACCAGCTCCGGGCCGCGCTCCAGGCAGACGCCGACCAGGCTCTCCGGGCCGACCCCCAGGCTGCGCAGGTGGTGCGCCAGCCGGTTGGCCTGCTCGTTGACCTCGGCGAAGGTGAGCTGCCGGCCGTCCGCGACCACCGCGACGGCCTGCGGGGTGCGGGCCGCCCACTCCTCGAAGACCTGGTGCAGCGTCTGCTGCACCGGCGCAGTGGCGCGGTGCCCGTCGAGGGCGCCGGTCAGCACGCCGAGCTCGGCGGCGCCGAGGATCTCCAGCCGGGAGACCGGCAGCGCCGGGTCCGTGGTGGCGTGCTCCAGCAGGGCCGCCAGGTGGGCCGCCAGCCGGGTCGCGGTGCTCGCGTCGAACAGCGCGGTGGCGTACTGCAGGCGGCCGCCGAGGGTGCCGTCGGTGCGCTCCTCGACCTGCAGCAGCAGGTCGTACTTGGCGATGGTGTCCTGCCACTCGAAGGTCTCGACCCGGACGCCGGGCAGCGAGATCGCGTCGTGGCGCTCCTCGTGCCAGGTCAGCGCGACCTGGTGCAGCGGGGTGCGGGAGGGGTCGCGCTCGGGCTGGAGCTCGTCGACCAGGCGGGCGAAGGGCACCTCCTGGTGGTCGAAGGCGTCCAGCACGGTGGTGCGGGCCTGGTCGAGCAGCGCGCCGAAGCCCGGGTCGCCGGCCCAGGCGGCGCGCAGCACCAGGGTGTTGATGCCGTAGCCGATGAGCTGCTGGAGCTCGGGACGGGTGCGTCCGGAGACCACCGTGCCGACGTTGACGTCCGGCCGGCCGCTGTAGCGGGCGATCAGCACCTGGAAGGCGGTCAGCAGCACCGCGAACGGCGTGGTGCCGTGGGCGGTGGCCAGCTCGCGCACCCGGGCGGCGAGGTCGGCCGAGAAGGCCAGCGGGACCTCGGCGCCGGCCGGGTCGCGGTGCTCGGGGCGGGGGCGGTCGGTGGGCAGCTCGGTGGGCAGGCTGCCGCTCAGCCGCTCGCGCCAGTAGCCGAGCTGGCGCTCCAGACCGGTCCCGGCGAGCTGCTCGCGCTGCCAGGCGGCGTAGTCGGCGTACTGCAGCTCCAGCGGGGCGAGCGGGGCGGGGCCGCCCTGCACCGCGGCGGTGTAAAGGGCGCCGAGCTCGCCGCCGAAGACCTTCACCGACCAGGCGTCGCAGGCGATGTGGTGGAAGACCACGGCCAGCACGTGGTGGTCGTCGGCCAGCCGGAACAGGCGGGCCCGGACCGGGCGGTCGGTGGCGAGGTCGAAGGGGGTGCGGGCCTCCTGCTCGACCAGCGCGGTGACCTGCGACTCGGCGTCGGCCGTGCCGCTCAGGTCGACCAGCGGCAGCTCGACCGGGGCGGCCTCGTCGATCAGCTGGACCGGCTCGGTGCCCTGCAGGGCGTACCGGGTGCGCAGGATCTCGTGTCTCTCCAGCACCCCGTTCCAGGCCCGCTCCAGGGCGGCCGCGTCCAGCGTGCCGCGCAGCCGCAGCACCAGCGGCACCAGGTACTCGGCGCTCTCGGGGTCGAGGCGGTTCAGGAACCACATCTGCTGCTGTCCGGCGGACAGGGCCAGGGCACCGCTGCGGTCGGCGCGGCCGATCCCGGCGGGCGCCTTGCCGGCGCCCTTGCGGCCGGCCAGGCGGCTGCGCAGCAGCTCGGCGCGGCGGGCGGCGGCCGCGGCGGCGGCGTTCACGGTCTCGTTCTCGGCGGTGCTCATGCGCTCTGCTCCTCCATCAGCTCGGAGTCGGTCAGCTGGTCGATCTCGGCGGTGATCGCGGCCTCGACGGCCTCGGCCATCTCGGCGATCGTGGGGCCCTCGAAGATGGCCCGGACGGGCAGCGAGATCTCGTACTCGGCCTGGATCTGGGCGATCAGCTTGATCGCCATGATCGAGTTGCCACCGGACTTGAAGAAGTCGTCGTGCACGCCCAGCTCGGTGCCGAGCAGGTCGAGCCAGATCTCGGCGATCCGCTCCTCCACGACGTTGCGCGGGGCGGTCCGCTCCTCCTCGCGCACCTCCTCCGGCGCCGGCAGCGCGGCCCGGTCGACCTTGCCGTTGGCGTTCAGCGGCAGGGCGGCCAGCGGGGTGAAGCTGCTCGGCACCAGGTAGCCGGGCAGGTACTCGGCGCAGTGCGCCGACAGTTCGGCGGCGGTGACCGTGGCACCGGCCGCGGGGACGACGTAGGCGGCCAGTCGGGCGTCGGCCGCCTGGCCCGCGGTCTCGGTGACCAGGGCGACGACCACGGCCTCGGCGACGTCCGGGTGGCGGACCAGCGCGGCCTGCGCCTCGCCGGGCTCGATCCGGTAGCCGCGGATCTTCACCTGGTTGTCGATCCGGCCGAGGAACTCGACCGCCCCTTCGGGCAGCCAGCGGGCCAGGTCGCCGGTGCGGTAGAGCCGGCTGCCCGGGGTGCCGAACGAGTCGGGCAGGAAGCGCTCGGCCGTCAGCCGCGGCTGGTCGGCGTAGCCGCGGGCGACGCTGATGCCGCCGACGTACAGCTCGCCGATCGCGCCGACGGGCAGCGGGCGCAGGCCCTGGTCGAGGACGTACATGGTCAGGTTGGGCAGCGGGCTGCCGATCGGCACGACGCCCGCTCCGCGACCGCGGTGCACCGGGTGGATCGAGGTGCCGACGGAGGCCTCGGTCGGTCCGTACTCGTTGACCAGCCGGCCGTCGCCCAGCCACTGGGCCCACTGCTCGGCCAGCGTGCCCGACAGGGCCTCGCCGGCGACGACCACCACACCGGCCAGCGCGGCGGCCTGCTCCGGCGTCACCTGGCGGGAGAGGATCTCCAGGTGCCCGGGGGTCAGCTTGAGGAAGCTGAACGGTCCGGCGGCGACCAGGCGCGCACCGAGCTCGGAGAGGTCCAGGTCCTGCGGCAGCATGGTCACCCGCTGGCCGCAGAGCAGCGGCGCCCACAGGTTGGGCACCACCAGGTCGAAGGCGACGGAGGAGAAGACCGCGCCACCGCCGGTGCCCCGCGCGGCCAGCTCGGCGACCGCCCACTGCAGGTGGTTGGCCAGGCCGCGGTGCGGCACGGCGACGCCCTTGGGCTTGCCGGTCGAACCGGAGGTGTAGATCACGTAGGCCAGGCGGTCCAGGTCGGCCGTCAGCTGCGGGGCGGTGGCGGGCAGCAGGGCCAGCTGCTCGGCCACGGCGTCGATGCGCACCACCGGGCCGGCGAAACGGCTCGCGAAGCGATCGGCGTAGTCGGTCCGGGTGAGCACCACGGGCGCCTGGGCGTCGGTGGCCATGGTCGCGACGCGACCGGCCGGCCAGCTCGGGTCCATCGGCACGTACGCGGCGCCGGCCTTCCAGACCGCGAGCAGCGCGACCAGCAGGTCCGCACCCCGGTCCAGCAGCACGCCGACCTCGGACTCCTCGACGACCCCGAGCCCGCGCAGGTGGTGCGCCAGGCGGTTGGCCCGGGCGTCCAGTTCGGCGTAGCTGGTCTGCCGGCCGTCCTCGGCCACCGCGACCCGCTCGGGGGTGCGGGCGGCCTGCTGCTCGAAGCGCTGGAGGGTGGTCAGCTCGACCGGGTCGCCCGGGTTGACGGCGAACTCCTCGAGCAGCGTGGCGCGCTCCGCGGCGGGCAGCAGGTCGATCTCGCCGAGCGCCAGCTGCGGGTCCGCGGCGACCGCGGTGAGCAGCCGGACGAAGCGGTCGGCCAGCGCCTGGATGGTGGCCTGGTCGAAGAGCGCGGTGGCGTACTCCAGCTGGCCGGACATCGTGCCGTCGGCGCTGCGGCGCAGGTAGAGGGTGAGGTCGGTGTGGGCCAGGCCCCAGAGGGCGGCCAGCGTGTCCTGGTCCTCGGCCCGCTCGGTGGCGCCGTTGAACTCCTCGTCGTGCAGGTCGAAGGCGACCTGGTAGAGCGGGGTGCGGGAGAGGTCGCGGACCGGCGCCAGCTCGTCGACCAGGCGCTCGAAGGGCAGGTCCTGGTGGCCGAAGGCGTCCTGGCAGACCGCCTTGACCCGGTCCAGCGCGTCGGCGAAGCCGAGGCCGCCGTCCAGCGCGCAGCGCAGCACCAGGCTGTTCAGGAAGAAGCCGACGACGTTCTCCACCTCGGCGCGGTCCCGGCCGGCGACCGGGGTGCCGATCGGCACGTCCCACTGGTTGCCCTGGCGGGCGAGCAGCGTGGCGAAGCCGGTCAGCAGCGTGGCGAACGGGGTCGCGCCGTGCGCGCGGCCGAGCGAGGTGAGCCGGCTGACGGTCTGCTCGGGGATGGTGAAGAAGACCGCCGAGCCCCGGCCGTCGCGGACCGCGGCGCGCGGCCGGTCGGTCGGCAGGGCCAGCGGGGTGAGGTCGGCCAGCACCTCGCGCCAGTGGGCGAGTTCGCCCCCCAGCAGCTCCTCGGAGAGCTGCGCGCGCTGCCAGCTCGCGTAGTCGGCGTACTGGACGGCCAGCTCAGGCAGCTGCGGCTCGCGCCCCTCGGCGGCGGCCGCGAGCAGCTCGGTGAGCTCGCGCTCCAGGATCGCGGAGGACCAGCCGTCGGTGACGATGTGGTGCATCGTCAGCACCAGCACCTGCTCCTCGCCGGGCAGCCGGGCCAGCAGGGCGCGCAGCAGCGGACCGTGCTCCAGGTCGAAGCCGCGGGCGAACTCCGCGCTGAGCAGCTCGGTCAGCTCCGCCCGGTCCACGTCCAGCTCGCGCAGCTCCACCGGGAAGGGCGGCCGGACGAACTGGAGCGACTCGCCGTCGACCACCGCGTACCGGGTGCGCAGCACCTCGTGCCGGGCGACCAGCGCGTCCACCGCGCCGCCCACCCGGGCGGCCGGGGTGTCCGCGGGCAGCCGCAGGAACATGCCGGCGACCCACTCGGCGCTCTGCGGGTTCATCCGGTCCATGAACCAGAGCCGCTGCTGGCCGAAGGAGAGCGGCAGGCCGGCGGTGCGGTCGGCGACCGGCTCGATCGCGGCGGTGGCACCGGTGCGCGCGGGGGCGATCAGCTGGGCCTGCGCCTCGACGGTGCTGGCGGCCAGCAGGGCCCGCAGCTTGACCTCGCAGCCGAAGAGCCGGCCGAGCCGGTTGGCGAGCCGGGTCAGCTGCAGCGAGGTGCCGCCGAGGTGGAAGAAGTCGTTGTCCAGGCCCACCTGCTCGACCTTCAGCAGCTCCTGCCAGACCTCGGCGATCCGCTGCTCGGTCTCGGTGCGCGGCGCCCGGTAGGCGGTGCGGGTGCCGCCGGCGTCCAGGCCGGGGGCCGGCAGCGCCTTGCGGTCGACCTTGCCGCTGGAGGTCAGCGGGAACTCCTCGACCTCGATGAAGGTGGCCGGGACGTGGGTCTCGGGCAGCCGCTCGCGCAGGAAGCCGCGCAGCTCGCCGAGGATGTCGCCGCCCCGGGTCTGCACGTACGCCGCCAGGCGCAGGCCGCCGTCGGGGGCGGTGAAGGTGGTGACGATGGCGCCGCCGACGCCCGGGTGGGCGACCAGCGCGCACTCGACCTCGCCGGGCTCGATCCGCACGCCGTTGACCTTGGCCTGGTCGTCGGCGCGACCCAGGTACTCCAGCACCCCGTCCTTGCGCCAGCGCACCCGGTCGCCGGTGCGGTAGAGCCGGGAGCCGTCCTTGGCGAAGGCGTCCGGCACGAAGCGGTCGGCGGTGAGGTCCGGGCGACCCAGGTAGCCGCGGGCGACGCCGACGCCACCGGCGCACAGCTCGCCGGCGACCCCGATCGGCACCGGGCGGCCGTTGGCGTCGGCCACCAGCACCCGCATGTTCTCCAGCGGCCGGCCGATCGGCACCGGGCCGGTCAGCTGGGCGCGGTCGAAGCGGTGCGCGGTGACGTCGATGGAGCACTCGGTCGGGCCGTAGGTGTTCCACACCTCGACGTCCACCAGGCCCAGCACCCGCTGCACCAGCTCGGCGTGCAGCGCCTCGCCGGCCGAGAAGAGCAGCCGCAGCGAGCCGCACTCCGCCCAGCCCGGCTCCTCGACCAGCAGCCGCAGCACCGAGGGCACCACCTGGAGCACGGTGACCCCGTACTCGGCCGCCGCCCGCAGCAGCACGGCCGGGTCGCGCTCGGCCCCGGCCGGGGCCAGCACGACCGCACCACCGGCGATCAGCGGGGCGAAGACCTCCCAGCAGTGCGCGTCGAAGGTCAGCGCGGTCTTCTGCAGCACCCGGTCGTCCGCGCCGAGGCCCGGACCGCTGAGCAGCCAGCCGACCCGGTTGCCGATGCCGGCCTGGGTGACCACGACGCCCTTGGGCGTGCCGGTCGAGCCGGAGGTGTAGATGACGTAGGCGATCGCCGCGGGGTCCGCCACGGCGACGGGGGCGGTGGCGGGCAGGTCGGCGACCCGCTCGGCCAGGCCGCTGATCGCCACCGCGGGCACGCCCGCGTTGGCGAACACCCCGGCCACCGCGTCCTCGGTCAGCACCAGCGAGGCGCCGCCGTCCTTGACGATCCAGTCGAGCCGGGCGAACGGCTGGTCGGGGTCGAGCGGCAGGTAGGCACCGCCCGCCCGCCAGACCGCGAGCAGCGCGACCACCAGGTCGGCGCTGCGGCGCAGGCAGATCCCGACCACCCGGTCCGGTCCCACGCCCTCGGCCCGCAGGAAGTGGGCGAGCCGGTTGGCCCGCGCGTCGAGCTGGGCGTAGCTGAGCTCGACCCGCCCGTCGACCACGGCGACCCGGTCCGGCGTGGCGGCCGCCTGGCGGGCGACCAGCTCGTGGACGGGGGTGAACTCGCCGGTTGAGCCGTTCGACCACGACTCGGACTTCATAGGTACTCCTCATACGGTCGGCAGCTGCCGATGGGCGGGGTCGAGGTGCTGGGTGGTGGGGAGGTGGGGGTGGGTGGTGCCCGGTGGGTGGTGTCGGGTGGGTGGTGCCGGGTGGGTCAGGCAGCGGCGGCGGTCTGCTCCATCCGCCGGCGCAGGCTCAGCGGGCGCATGTCGGTCCACACCTCGGCGATGTGCGCCAGGCACTCCTCACGGGTGCCGGTGAAGCCCTCGGCGCGCCAGCCGGCGGGCAGCTCGCGGTCCGCGGACCAGATCGAGTACTGCTCCTCGTCGTTGAGCACCACGTGGAAGGACGGCGCGGTGGCGGTCTGTGCACTGGACATGGGGTTCTCCTCAGACTTCACGAGTCGTGTTCTGGTCCGGTGCAGGGCGCTGCGGCCCCGGCCGGTCTCTGCGTTGCGACCAGCCTCGGGGGCGGGTCTATACGGAAGCTCTTCGACCGCTACGACCCGGACATACGACGACGGCCCGCCGGAGCACGTCTCCTCGACGTCTCCGACGGGCCGCCCGTCAGCTCTTCGACCGACTCCGGTCGTCCTCCGGTCAGGCCGCGGTGCCGCTGCTCCTGACCGCCGGGGTGAGCACCGCCGCGACGGCCATCACCGCCATCGCCGCCGCCACCCCCAGCACGGTGGTCCGGGTGCCGAGCGCCGCCAGCAGCACGCCGCCGGCCAGCGCCCCGGCCGAGTTCATCCCCGAGCTCGCCAGCGCGAAGACGCTGGTCACCCGCCCCTGCAACTGGTCGGGGGTGACCTGGACCTGGTGCACCCCGGCCACCACGTTGACCAGCGCGCCCGCGAAGCTCATGCCCGCGAAGAGCGCGCCCAGCAGCACCGGCGCACTGGTGAAGGCGACCGGCAGCACCAGCAGCGCCCAGGCCACCAGGGTGCCGCAGATCAGCACCGACATCGGCACCCGGCGCATGCACCGCGGCCCGGCCAGCGCCCCGGCCACCCCGCCCACGCCGGAGGCCATGCCGACCAGCCCGATGGTCAGCGGCGAGCCGCCGTGCCGGCGCACCACCAGGACCAGCGCCAGCGCCAGCACCTGGAAGAGCAGGTTGCTGCCCGCGATCAGCACCACCGCGGCCCGCATGAACCGCTGCTGCCAGACCCAGGCCAGCCCCTCGCCGACCTCGGTGCGCAGCCGCCGCGGCTCGACGGTCCGGGTCTCCTGGAGGTCCTTGCGGATCAGCATCAGGGTCACCAGCGCCACCAGGTGCGCCAGCGCCGCGACGCCGAACGGCGCCCAGCCCGCCAGGGTGAACAGCCCGCTGCCGGCCGGCCCACCGACCAGGCCGGCGGCCTGCCCGCGGGCCTCGTTCTGGCCGAGTGCGGAGGAGAGCTGGTCCGGCGGGACGAGGTTGCGCACCGCCGCCCGCTCGGCCAGCCGGTAGACCAGCGCCGCGCTGCCCTCGGCGAAGGCCGCCACCATCAGCAGCGGCAGCCAGAGCCCGCCGTGCAGCACCATCGCGGCCACCGAGCCCATGGCCAGCAGGCCGACCAGGTCGCAGCCCAGCATCACCCGGCGCCGGTCGAAGCGGTCCACCGCCACCCCGGCCGGCAGCTGCACCAGCAGCTGCGGCAGCACGGCGGCGAAGCCCACCAGACCGGCGGTGACCGGCGAGCCGCCCTGCCAGACGACCAGCAGGGGGTAGGCGACGGTGCCGGCCCGCAGGCCCAGCATCGAGACACCGGCGCCGATCCAGAGCAGCAGGAAGTCCCGGTTGCGGCGCAGCGGTTCGGCCGGCGCCGCGGGCGGGGCCACGACCGTGGCGGTGGTCATCGCAGCGCCTCCCCGTTCAGGTCGCAGAGCGCGCCGGTGCGGCACCACTCCAGCACCGCCATGGCGCTGTACATCTTGTTGGCCGCCTGGTCGAAGGCGATGCTGGCCGGACCGTCCAGCACCTCGGCGGTGACCTCCTCGCCGCGGTGGGCGGGCAGGTCGTGCAGGAAGGCGGCCTTCGGGCTCCGCTCCCAGAGCGCGGCGGTGACCTGGAACGGCGCGAACGCCTCGCGCCAGTTCGGGTCGCCCTTCGAGGTGCCGGTGGTCTGCCAGCGCGAGGTGTAGACGGCGTCCACGTCCTGCGGCAGTTCGGCCATGTCGTGCCGCTCGACCAGGGTGGCGCCGGTCCGCGCCGCGTGCGCCAGCGCCGTGGCCCGGATCTCCTCGGCGAGGCCGAACCCGGGCGGGGTGCGCAGCTCCAACTCGACCCGGGCGAACCGCATCAGGCCGAGCGCCAGGGCCGCCGCGGTGTTGTTGCCCTCGCCGACGTACAGCACCCGCAGGCCCTCGATCCGCCCGAACCGACGCAGCAGCGTGGTCAGGTCGGTCAGGCCCTGGGTGGGGTGCTCGTCGGCGCTCATCGCGTTGACCACCGACATCCGGTCCTGGTCGGCCCAGGCCCGCAGTTCGGCGGTCTCGCCCGCGGTCCGGGCGACCAGGACGTCCAGCATCCGGGAGAAGACCTGCCCGGTGTCCTGGGTGGTCTCGCCGGTGTTCAGCTGGAGGTCGTCCGGGCCGTAGCCGACGATCGCCCCGCCCAGGCGCAGCGCCCCGGCGGAGAAGGCCGTCCGGGTCCGGGTCGAGGTCTTGCGGAAGTAGATCCCGGTGACCGCCCCGTCGAGCGGACGCGCCGGCCCGCCCCGCCCGTCCGCGAAGGCGGCCCCCCGGGCCACCACGGAGTGCAGGTCGGCATCGGTGAGGTCGTCGAGAGAGATGAGGTGGCGTGCGGCCACGGCGTGCTCCTGAGGGTTCGTCCAAACGGGGCGGTCGGCGGAGGGTGGGGGGATCGGTCGGGAACCGGTCGGGATCAGCGGCAGGGCCCGCCGCCTGCCTGGGGCAGCCACGGCGGGCCCTTGGGGTATGTCCGGGCTCGGGGCTCAGACCCGAGCGGGCTCGTGCTGGGTCTCGAGGACCGCGATGTCGTACTCCGGCACGGCGAACTCCTCGGCGGTGTCCGGGTCGGTGTCCGTGGCGGTGTCCGCGGTGTCGTCCGCGGCCGGGGCGTCGGCGAGGTCCTCGGCGTCCACCTCGCCCTCCACCGACAGGCTCGGCATCCAGGCCAGCCAGCCGGGCAGCGTCCAGGCCCGCTCGCCGAGCAGCGCGAGCGCCGAGGGCAGCAGGATGCCGCGGACCAGCGTGGCGTCGATCAGCACCGCGACGGCCATACCGACGCCGAGCATCTTGTAGTCGGCCAGCGACAGCGTGCCGAAGATCGAGAAGACCGCGATCATGACCACCGCCGCGCTGGTCACCACGCCCGCGCTGCCGGAGATGCCCTTGGTGACGGCCAGTCGGCCGTCCGCGCCGCGCAGGTGCAGCTCGCGGATCCGGCTCAGGATGAAGACGTGGTAGTCCATCGAGAGGCCGAAGAGGATCACGAACATGAAGAGCGGGAGCCAGCTGATCACGCCGCCGTAGGGGTGGAAGCCGATCAGCGAACTGCCGTGCCCGTCCTGGAAGATCCAGGTCATGACGCCGTACGCGGCGCCGATCGAGACCAGGTTGAGCAGGATCGAGACCAGCGGCACCGCCAGCGAGCGGAAGGCCGCGACCAGCAGCAGGAAGGCGAAGCCGAGCACGAAGGCGAAGACCACCGGGATGCTGCTGCGCACCGCACCGGCGAAGTCCGAGACGGCGGTCTCGCCGGTCACCGCGTACTTCAGGCCGGAGACCTTGCCGAGGCTGGCCGGCAGGGCCTGCTGGCGCAGCGTGTTCAGGGCCGCCACGGCTGGCGCGTCACTGGTGTTGCCGGCCAGCGGCACGTAGATCACCACGGTGTTGTTGCCGGGCTCGCCGACCGGCGTCACGGCCACCGGCTCGTGCAGCGCGCCGCCGCTGGCGGCGACCTGCTGGTGCAGGGCGGCGACCGCCTGGTCGAACTGCGGGGTGTGGATCACGGCGCCGCGGGCCACCACGATGGCCGGCGCGGGGCTGCCGGGGAAGGCGTCCTGGATGGCCACCATGTTGGCGATCTCCGGGACGCTGCGCGGCAGTTCGTCCTGCAGGCTCGGGTCGGCCAGCCGCATGTTCAGTGCCGGCACGGCGGCGACCAGCAGCAGCGCCAGCACCGCACCGCCCCAGGCCAGCGGCCGCTTGACGACCTGACCGACCAGCGAGGCCCACATCCGCGAGTCGCGGGCGGCGGCCCGGCGACGGCCCAGCCAGGGCAGCCGGCCGGCGTCCATCCGCTTGCCGAGCATCGAGAGCAGGGCGGGCAGCGCGGTCAGCGAGCCGACCACGGCCAGCAGCACCACCATGATGGTGCCCAGCGTCATCCCGGTGAAGGTGTCGATCCCGGTGAACAGCAGCCCGGCCATCGAGACCATCACGGTCAGGCCGGAGACCGCCACCGCCCGGCCCGAGGTGGCCGCGGTGATCCGCAGCGCCTGCTCCGGGCTGCGGCCGGCGAGCCGCTCCTCCCGGACCCGGCGCAGGTAGAAGAGCGAGTAGTCGACGCCGACGGCCATGCCGACCAGCAGCACCACCGAGGCGGCCGAGTTGTTGACCGGCACCCAGCGGCCGGCCAGGTGCATCAGCCCGAGCGCCGCCGCCACCGCGGTGATCGACAGCACCACCGGGATGCCGGCCGCGACCAGCGCACCGAAGACCACCAGCAGCACCAGCAGGGTCAGCGGCACCGAGGTCTGCTCGGCCTGCGCGAAGTCCTTCGCGGTGGCCTTGGAGACGGCCTGGTTGACGCTCGCGTCACCGGCCTCGACGATCTTCACCTGCGGGTGCGCGGCGGCCACCTTGGCCACCGCCTGCTCGGCCTGCGCGACCGTGGTGTCCGCGTTGTCCCAGCCGTAGCCCGAACCGGCCAGCTGGAAGGTGACCAGCACCGAACGGCCGTCGGCCGCGATCAGGCCCTTGTTCGCCGGCTCGGTCGGGTCCTGGACGTTGGTCAGGGTGTCGGCGGGCAGCGCCCGCAGCGCGGCGGCGACCTCGCCGGCGGCCGCGCGCATCGCGGTGTCGGAGGCGAAGCCCGCACTGCCCGCGCCGGCCTGGATCAGCACGCTCTCCGCCGGGGGACGGGAGTTGGGGCCGGCCTGGTCGATCATCCGCTGGGCCACCCCGGACTCGCCCGGGTCGTAGCTCTTCGGGCCCTTGCCGCCCAGCACCGAGCCGACGGCGAGCGCCAGCACGACGAAGGCGAGCCAGCCGAACAGGGCGGTTTTTCTGTGCCTGGCGGACCAGCCGGTCACCCGCTCGATCAGCGGCGGCCTGTGGTGGGGTCGGGCATGACGGTCAGTCCGTTCGACGGGGGTCGGCACGGCCATCTCCTCTTCTCCGGTGCTGCTCACTCAGAGATCTGGTGGGTCGGGTCGGTTGTCACGATGCGCGCACGGGCGTCCGCCGGGCCGCCGGGTGCGCGTCTGCTGTCGGGTCGTTCGGGGTGCGGCCGGCCGGGGTGCGGCCGCTCGGGGTGGCGGCGGTCGCGGTGGCGGCGCCCTGGGTGTAGGCGCGCACCACCAGTTCGCCGGCGCCCGCGGGCTCGCGGGCGATGGCGGCCCAACGGCCGCCGCCGATCTGCAGGTCCGTAACCGCCCAGACCCCGGGGCCGGTCACGGCGGAGTGCCGGACCAGCACGGGGCCGGGCTGGGCCGGCTGCACGTCGACCGCGCTCACGTCGGCCATCAGGCCGATGCCGCTGGCCTTGAGCACGGCCTCCTTGCGGGTCCAGCAGCGCAGGAACTCACCGAACCGGCGGTCCTCGTCGGGCTGGGCGCGCAGGTGCGCGAGTTCGCTCGCGGAGAGCACCATGGGCGCCACCTGCTCGGCGTCCACGAAGGTCAGGGCGGCCTCCAGGTCCACGCCGAGCTGGCGGCCCAGCGTGATCCCCAGCAGCCAGTGCGGGCCGGAGCGGGAGAGGCTGTAGCTCAACTCGCTCTGCGGCCACACCACGCAGGGCGCACCGTGGTCGGTGCCGCCGCACTCGGGGCAGCGCAGCCGCCCCATCCGCAGTCCGGCGGGCTCGGTGTCCAGGTAGCCGGCCAGGATCCGGCGGACGGCGACGTGCGCGCCCGCGTAGTACCGGCCGGGCTGCTCCGCCATCTGCCGGGCCCGGTCCCGCTCGGCCGCCGAGAGCACCGCGAGGTCGTCGGCGCCCAGCGGGCCGCCGGTGGTGCCGTGCCAGACATGCGTGACGCCGGCGTCGAAGACCGCTCGCCGGTCGCCAGCGTCCATCGGTCTGCTCCCTTCATCGGCTCCCGGGGGCGGGAGACTTGCCTCGACCCAGCGTCGGGGCAGCCCCTATCCGAGGCCTATGCGGCAGCTATACGACTCCGACCTGCGGAAACGGGCAGAGCAGACGGACCGCCAGGGAGCGGGAACGCCGACGCCCCCGTGACCGGGTGGTGGTTTCCAGGGGTCGTTGCAACACGTGGCTGGTTGATCAAGCTGCGAGCAGTTTATGCAGGCGCTCGGCTGGGGTTTCCCAGCCGAGCGTTTTGCGTGGGCGGCCGTTGAGCTCGGCGGCGACAGCCGCGAGGTGTTCCGGGCCGTGGGCGGACAGGTCGGTGCCCTTGGGGAAGTACTGCCGTAGCAGGCCGTTGGTGTTCTCGTTGGACCCGCGCTGCCATGGGCTGGCCGGGTCGCAGAAGTAGACCGGAATGCCGGTGGCGACGGTGAACGAGCCGTGGGCGGCCATCTCGGCGCCCTGGTCCCAGGTCAGCGACCGGACCAGGTGGGTGGGCAGGGTCCGCACGGTGTCCACCAGGGCATCGCGGACCTGCTCGGCGGCGCG